>JBALXO010000011.1:21249-28990 GCA_036960615.1 Cocleimonas sp.
TAATATCCTACATCAAGAAACAAGAAAAAGTCGCCACCTCATTCGGTGTTGATTTACTCGCTTACGAAGGAGGACAACACTTAGTTGATTGGGATACACGCAAGGTCGATCAACACCCAAACCCTCTACTCTACGCCGCAAATCGTGATCCGCGCATGGGTATTGTTTACGACGAACTGATGATCGAATGGAAACGCGCTGGTGGCAAACTATTCGTGGCATTTAGTGCGCCAAGAATTTATAGCTGGTACGGAAGCTGGGGAATCAAAGAACATATTCGCCAAGCGCGTGCAGATGCTCCTAAGTACGATTCATTACTTCGTTACTTAGAAAACAGCTTGAATCCTGAAGTTTCTACATCACCTAGTCAATCAGTGTTAGCAAAAGAGAAAGAAGAAATCAAAGTGCCATATGCAAAAAACCCACAGATGATTTGGGATATGACCAAAAGCCAAGCACTGCCCTCAAGACTCACAAACACCAGCGACAGTGACATTAGTGCAAAGTGGCAAGCTAATTGGGACTCAAAACACCTCTATTTTAGCTTCTCAGTCAAAGACAACGATATCCAAAAAGGTGATGAACTCATTTTGACTTTAGATACAAATAAGGACTTAGAAAGCGATATCAAAGAGCAAGATAAAGAAGTTTTGCCAGCGAAGACTTTCACCTTCACACCGTTTGGCCGTCTCGGTTCAAAAACACACCTAACCAAAACAGATACAGGTTATTTACTCAATGTCGCTATACCTTGGAAAAATATTTATACCGACACAAAAACTTTCGTCAGTAATGGCAGTAAAATTGGCGTGAATATTAAAGTGGTTGATGTGGATGAAGATGTAAAAGCAAGAAAGACACTTTACTGGGCCGATACTAATGAAGCTTTGCCGAGGGTTGTTTTGATTAATTAAAATGGCACCCCCATGTTTTCCTCGCTTTCTCTGGATCAATAATACTTACTAAACTATAAACACTAGCTATAGAAGCCTCTCAATCCCATCTAAATAGAGCAAATATTGAAAAACCAATAGTAAAAATTTAAATTATTCGCTTGTTTAATAATGCGTTTATCCCTACGCTACAGCCAAAATAGATGCTTTGCCCAAAAAGTAATCATCTTTTCCACCAAATCGCCCTCAAGTTTACAAAGTTTGTAGGTTTTTTCGATGGTTAAACCATATTGCTAAGCAATGTGTTTTCACACTGAATTATTTACTCGAAGGAATATGACTATGTCACAATATCAAGACGACATTAAAGCTGCTCAAGCAGTTATCGGTGCTAACGGTTCATCATGGGATGAAATCAAAGCAGAAAACGTTGCTCGTATGCGCGCGCAAAACAAATTTACAGATGGCATCTCAATTGCTAAATATACCGCTGACATTATGCGTGCAGATATGGATGCGTATGACGCAGACAGTTCTAAGTACACTCAATCTCTAGGTTGCTGGCACGGTTTTATAGCCCAACAGAAAATGATTTCTATAAAGAAGCATTTTGGCGGTAGTACAGATCGTCGCTACCTTTACCTTTCTGGTTGGATGGTAGCTGCACTTCGCTCTGAGTTAGGTCCTTTACCTGACCAATCAATGCATGAGAAGACTAGCGTTTCTTTAGTAGTCAAAGAGCTTTACACATTCCTACGTCAAGCAGATGCACGTGAGCTAGGCGGATTCTTCCGCGCACTAGACGCTGCTCGTGAAGCTGGCGATGAAGTTGCCGCTAAAGCTGCACAATCAGAAATCGATGGCCACGTAACTCACGTTGTACCGATAATTGCAGACATTGATGCAGGTTTCGGTAATGCTGAAGCAACTTACTTATTGGCTAAGCAGTTAATCGAAGCAGGCGCATGTTGTTTACAACTTGAGAACCAAGTTTCTGATGAGAAGCAATGTGGCCACCAAGACGGTAAAGTAACAGTTCCTCATATCGATTTCCTCGCGAAAATTCGTGCAATTCGTTATGCATTCCTAGAGCTTGGTGTTGACAACGGTATTATCGTTGCTCGTACTGACTCACTAGGAGCTGGCTTAACTAAGCAAATCGCAGTAACAAATGAACCTGGCGATCTAGGTGATCAATACAATTCATTCTTGGATTGTGACGAAGTTACACTAGACAGCATGGCAAATGGTGATTTAGTCATTAAGCAAGACGGTAAATTAGTGCGTCCTAAGCGCTTACCTTCTAATCTATTCCAGTTTAAGCAAGGTTCTGGTGAAGCACGTTGTGTATTAGATTCAATCACTTCATTACAAAATGGTGCTGATCTACTTTGGATCGAAACTGAGAAGCCACATATCCCACAAATCGGCGGCATGGTTAAAGAGATTCGCAAAGTTGTTCCAAATGCAAAATTGGTATACAACAACAGCCCATCATTTAACTGGACCTTGAACTTCCGTCAGCAAATCTTTGATGCAATGGTAGAGGCAGGACAGGACGTTTCTGCGTACAATCGTGATGATCTAATGAATGTTTCTTACGATGATACTGAGTTGTCAGTGACTGCTGATGAAAAGATTCGTACCTTCCAAGCTGATTCAGCTCGCGAAGCTGGTATATTCCATCATCTAATCACACTTCCTACATACCACACTGCAGCATTGTCAACTGACAACCTTGCTAAAGAATACTTCGGTGACCAAGGAATGTTAGGTTACGTACTTGGTGTACAACGTAAAGAGATCCGTGAAGGAATTGCCTGTGTTAAACATCAGAACATGTCTGGTTCTGACTTAGGTGATGATCACAAAGAATACTTCTCTGGTGATGCAGCGCTGAAAGCTGGCGGTAAAGACAATACTATGAATCAATTCGGTTAAATTAATTATTTAACTTACCTTTTGGTAATTGAAAGATTTACAACTCGGCGTACTTTTTAGTGCGCCGAGTTGTATCTGCGATATAAACATTGTAAAAAGAACACTCGAAGCCTTTCGAACCAACAAACTAATTAATTTTTACTGATAAAGGAAATACAAATGCCATTTTTGACTGCAGATTTATGCGATGAGTTTTGTGGAGATAATTGTGATGACGTTCAAGTTGTAGGCTCATGCCTAAACAATTATGGTGGTCGTCCACGTATTCATGGTGAAGTTGTTACTTTGAAGCTATTTGAAGATAACCAATTGGTTCGTGATCAAGTTAATGCTGATGGTCGTGATACAAACGGTAACGGTAAAGTGTTAGTTATCGATGCAGGTGCTTCAATGCGACGGGCCGTACTAGGCGATATGCTAGCAGCCAAAGCGACTGAAAACGGCTGGAATGGCATTATCATCAATGGCTGTATCCGTGACTCAGTTGAGATGTCTACAATGGAACTTGGAGTTAAAGCTCTAGGTACACATCCACTAAAAACAGTTAAGAATGGAGTTGGACAAACCAACGTCAATGTTAACTTTTTAGGTCTAAACATTAATGCTGGTAATTACATTTATGCTGATGAAGATGGAATGATTGTTTCTGCTAAAGCTCTGATCTAATTTAGCACTCTTATAGTTTTTGAGTAAATGTAAAGTCATTCTCATTTAGAATGACTTGTGTATAAATCACATTCCAATTAGATAAATTTCTAAGCATGTCTTCGCCGCCTTTTTCGCTTAACTGATGAGGAAACTACAGTATTTTTTGTTTTTGTCTTTGCACGCATAACCATAAGTCGACGAAACCCAGTTAAACCAGCACTAACTAATGCTGGCCCTGCATGAAGTTGTCCAAACTGCGGAAAAATAAGCAATTCTTGGGGCTCTCCTTCATGTATCAGCATCAAACCACTATCGAAATCATCAGCGCTTTGTTGGTCAAATATAACAGGAACACCATCATCATTAATTGAGGCATGAGGAATTGACTCTCTTGCCACGCGCGAACCACCTCTATCACCGATGATAGCTACAAATCCAACACCATCACTAGCATGGTATTGCTCATCATCAAAATGAGCATTGCCGTTGATCTCGTTGCACATAGTAATTGAAGCCGTAAGGTATGCAGCGCCATCGATCTCGACACCGAAACTCCTAAGTGACTTAAGAACTGCTGTGGCCATTAGTTTAGCGCAAGGAGCAAACGCATCTATAAGTTCACGATTAGTTCCTAGAGGCAAACATGAGCCATCATTAGAAACTTGAAAAGTCTCGATCATCGCATTTTCCGATTTCAGCTCATTAGGAAAGTCTGGTAGTGGAATTTCAACATCAATGTAAGTAGCACCACACTGCATCATCAATCCCTCTTGACCGGCTTCTGACAAAAATTCCTGCTTCGACAGTGATAAGTATCGACAAAATTCTGATGTGATTAGAGGTGGTTTGGTAACCATATTCATGTTGCAAGCATCCTGAACTTTCAGTTCGAGTTTTCTAAAGTTGAAAAAATAATAGCATTGACATCAAAAGTAAGTCTCTTACAAAAGAGACGCCTTTTTCACATTTGGGCCTTACTTGATTTGACCCAGCAGTCTGACTACTCCCTCTATTTGGCTTTGCAGGTATTCCTGAAGCAGTTGAAATAGAGTAAGAATTATAGGATTTTTATTAAAACCGGTTAAAAAGACACCTCCCCACTTTTAGACTGTTTTACAAACATCCCAACTGAGTATTTATGGAGAGTAAGTAATTTTTCTATTCATTGTCTAATTATTTATTTGGTGCTATTTTATTTATTTAGAAAACAGATTTGAGGTCTTAGAAATGTTGTCACCTAAACTTAAGATTTTTATTTTTACGCTTCTTATATCTCTTTTTTCGTTTGTTCAGTTACACGCAGATGATGCACCAGTTGCAGGACAACTTCTTGGTGCGTTAGAAATTGAAAAACCCGAATGGTTTAAAGAGAGTTTTCTCGACTTTAGAGAAGATGCGACTGAAGCGGCTGAAGATGGCAAGCATATGCTGGTATTTGCTGATTTAAAGGGCTGTCCGTATTGCGCGAAAATGCTGCAAGATAGTTTCAAAACTTCTATTAAAGATGGTGGTAATCGCGAATTTATTCAAACTAATTTCGATACGATTCATATCGATATAAAAGGTTCTCGTGAAGTTACCTTCGATGATAATTTGATCGTCCCGGAGAAAGAACTAGCGGAAGCTTTGCAGGTTAAATTCACCCCTACCCTATTGTTTATGAATGCTAATAATAAAGTGGTAGCTCGAACCAGTGGCTACCGTTCACCGCGTGAATTTCAACAAGTGCTTAATTACGTTAAAGAGAAAGCCTATGAGACTACTGATTTCCCTAGTTATCGCAAAGCTAATTTAACCGATTCAGTTTACGAATTGATGCCACACGAAAAATTCACACAAATCACTGATTTCAAAACGGCTTTTGACAGTGACAAGCCACTCGCTATTTTGTTTGAGGATAAAACCTGTGATGATTGCGCACGCTTTCACAAAGAAACTTTAGATCAGCCAGAAATCCACGCACAAATGGCAAAATTTAATTTTGTACGCCTTGATGCGCTATCTGATGATGAAATCATTGATACCGATGGCAATAAAACCACTGCAAGTGATTGGCTGGTAAAAAAAGGCATTAGCTATCGTCCCGCGATATTACTGTTTGGCGATGGTGAATTGCGTGCTGATGTCGCTGGCTTGATTAAAACCCATCATTTTCAACAGATGCTGGCATATGTCGGCGACAAGAAATTCAAAGAATACAAAACCTGGTTAGACTATGAAGATGTCATCACGGCTGAAATGTTAAAGGCAGGTAAAAATGTAGATATTTGGAAATAATATCAAATTAATACTTATTAATGCCCAGTACTTTTAGAAAACAATTGAATAACCACAACACCTAAAATAATCAAAGACATGCCAATTATTGCTGGTAAATCAGGTATTTGTTTATACATTACCGATGCAATTAATGCGACTAATACAATACCTAAACCTGCCCAATACGCATAAGCAATACCCACAGGGATCGTTCTTAAAACCAAAGTCATTAAGTAAAACGAAATTAAATACGAAACTGCTACCAACGCACTGGGGCCAAGTTTCGTAAACTCTTCTGTGGCTTTTAGAAAACTTGTACCAACAACTTCAGCGAATATTGCTAAAGCTAAATATAAATATGCCATTTTTTCACTCCTAGATCGAAAAGGAGAATATCGATGTATCGAAACACCTCTCCTACTTTCTGCCTATTCTCACGGTTTTGCCAATCTAACCCGTAATCAGCCAAATACCTACACCAACCATTAAAGTCCCTGCAATACGATTCATCAAACGTACATTATCGCGCTTACGGAGTAAATGCGATAATGATTGACCACCCAATGCGTATAACACTAAACAGATAAATTCCAAGCATAAAATAACAACTAAAAATGCAGTTAATTGCGGCGTTAATGGTAAAGTCTGATCAACAAATGGTGGTAATAAAGCAATGAAAAAAGCCCAGCCTTTCGGATTCGCAATGGCAGTGATAAAGCCCTGAAACATCAGTGAACGTCCCGACACTTTAAGATCAATATCTGTCTGCTCTTGAATTGCTAATCGCCCACGCGACAGCCACATCTGCACACCAAGATAGCCCAGATACAAACCACCTCCCCATTTAAACGCGATAAACAAAGCAGGATAAGTCAAGAGTACAGCTGCGACACCGATTTGAGTCAGTACCACAACTAGACCAACGCCAACCAACTCCCCCGCCATCATCCAAAACGTCTTTTTTAAACCCACTGTCATGCCCAAAGTCATCGACAAAGTCATGCACATCCCAGGTGTAATTGAGACGAAGAAAAAGGTGGGAATAAACACCGCGAGCATGGCAGTATTTAGGGTAAGTAAAGTCATTAGCGGAGAGTAGTTTAGAACGAGCGAAGAGACAATAAAAACTGTTGTAGATTAGTATTAAAAAGACACCCCCCACCTTTTTATGGTTTTTTATGCGGCTTCGCCTTACTCTTCGGGCTATTTCTCTATGAGAAATGTTGTTTAACTTCGTTCAACTCAAAACAACCCAACGTTTGCTTAGTCACCGCTTATCTTCAACTAACACTTTCTAACAAAACGAAGTAAGATATTAAAATGAAAAATTCAAGCAAAAATAGCTTTCTACTGTTCATTATCCTGATAACTCTAAGTGCATGCTCTCAAAAACAGTCATCGTCAAACTCAGCACATAGTCATTCTAGCTCGCAATATGAGGCAGGCCAAGCATCTTACTATGCTAATAAATACCAAGGAAGGCAGACTGCCAACGGCGAACGTTTTAATCAAAACGCTCGAACTGCAGCGCATAAAACCTTAAAGTTTGGCACGAGAGTGAAGGTGACGAATGTAGACAATGGTAGAAGTGTAATCGTGAGAATCAATGATCGGGGACCTTTTATAAAAGGTCGAATTATTGATTTATCTAAATCTTCATTTAGTATAATTGCTAATCCACGCTTGGGGATAGTAAAGGTTAAAGTGGAAATTCTTCGATAGCAGGGTTATTTAAAAAACTTTACCTATTCTAAGAACATGACAGAAAGTCAGGGGGTGTCTTTTTTGTAATAAAGTTTACATTAAAACCTATTATTCATTAGTTCTTTTACTTTTGCGATAATTATCCAATGAAACGACAGCAGGGTTGTTATTAATATCTAAAGATTCCCCAACTATGATCTCGAAGTAAAACTCAACGAACTGGGCATAGAATTGATCAGGAGATTTTGCTTGAATAAAGGTGCTGTAAAGCTCTTCAGGTACTTTTGAAAAAACAG
>JBALXO010000011.1:29090-44824 GCA_036960615.1 Cocleimonas sp.
GATTTTGCTTGAATAAAGGTGCTGTAAAGCTCTTCAGGTACTTTTGAAAAAACAGTGTCTATTTCGCTACCAACAAAATCAATGTACATTGATTTCTTCAGTTTATTATAACCAACTCGATTTATTTTATTCGTTTTAACGATAGTCCACTCGACCATTTACCCTACCCTTTAAATTATTTATTGTATTTATGTTTAAGAGTAGTGATTCTAATAAGTAGAGTTCATAAAAACTTCTAACTATTTATTTATAGTTTCTCATATTTTTATAAGCCTGTTTAATAACAGCTTTTGAGTCTGATTTATTACTTAAGACTACAATTGATTTTATTCTCAGTGCTTATTTGTACTCTTTGAAACTTATCCTTTATATGAGTTTCGTAATACCCATCAATATCTTTGGCCTTGCTAAACTTTTTAAAAATAGCCTTTGTTACACCTTGATATGGAGTATCTGTAATGCTTCCAGAGAAATCGATATACATAACAAGAATTTCAGGGTTGTAAGCAATTCTTGTTATTTTAGGGCTATTGACGTCAATCCAATTGATCATAAAAATCTCGTTATCTTATTTTTTAGCACTTTGCTTTTCTGGTTATCGTATTTATTTTAAAATACGCTGTACTAATTTATTGTATTACAACCTATAGTTTAATTTGCACATAAAATAAACATATAACAACTATCAGTCTGTAGAACTATAACATTAAATATTAATTTTACTTATTAATAAAATAAAGAATTTTATACATAAAGTGGTGACTATTTGTATAGACAAAAATAGAGATAGCTTAATTCTAATAGTCTTAATAACAAACTTATCTGCAAGAAAGCTCGATTAAACCTTTAAAAAAAATGCCAGCAAACTTATCATAGGCACTTACCCCCATAAGATCATTATCCCTATGTTAATACTCGAAGGTAGCCGTGCATTTTCTGATTTTAATAAGAAAAAATTATTAACGTCTTTACAGAAATCACTCACTGGGTTGGTTGATATCCATGCCCGCTATTGGCATTTTGTAAAGACTAGTGAAGAATTATCTGAGATAGAACTCAGTCAACTCAAAGAATTATTACATTACGGCGAACAAGACAATGACGAGCGCCCTTATGGTGAATTGCTATTAGTCACTCCACGCCCTGGCACGATTTCACCTTGGTCGAGTAAGGCTACCGATATTTTACATAACTGTGGTTTACAAAAAGTACTTCGTGTTGAACGCGGTATCGCCTACTTCATCGAATATAAAGATGATTTCACTGAACTAGCCAAAGATCAGCGCTTCTTTATAAAAGGTAAAATTCACGATCGTATGATCGAAGTGGTGTTAGAGCATGAAGATGATGCAGAAGCTCTTTTTAATGAAGCTGAGCCAGCACCACTCAAGCGCATTGATTTGGGTAGTAACGCCAAAGCGGCACTTGAAAGAGCCAATATTGATTTAGGTTTAGCTTTATCAGATGATGAAATTGATTATCTTGCGGACAATTACGCCCAACTAAAGCGCAATCCCACTGATGTTGAATTAATGATGTTCGCGCAGGCGAACTCAGAACACTGTCGCCATAAAATCTTTAATGCTGATTGGATTATTGATGGCGCCAAACAAGATCAAACCTTGTTTGGAATGATCAAAAATACTTTCAAACAATCTCCTGAAGGTGTTTTGTCGGCTTACCATGATAATGCTTCAGTGGTTGAAGGCTCAGCAGCGACTAGGTTCTTCCCTAATAGCGATAGTCAAGAATACGGCTACACCGAAGAAGCTGTGCATTTACTGATGAAAGTTGAGACGCACAATCATCCGACAGCAATATCGCCCTTCCCAGGTGCTGCTACAGGTTCAGGTGGTGAAATTCGTGATGAAGGCGCAACGGGTAAAGGCTCGAAACCAAAAGCTGGTTTGTGTGGGTTTTCAGTATCCAACCTACATATTCCTGATTATGCAATGCCTTGGGAAGTCGATTACGGCAAACCTAGTCGTATCGATAGCGCTTTAGATATTATGCTTGAAGGTCCAATAGGCGCTGCGGCATTTAATAATGAATTTGGTCGACCTAATTTAACGGGTTACTTCCGTAGTTTTGAAGCTGAAGTACCAGGTGCAACTTCAGATACCTCTAATACACCCAATAGAGAACTTCGCGGATATCACAAGCCAATTATGTTGGCAGGTGGTTTAGGTAATATTCGACCTAAGCACATCGATATGACAGAAATTCCTGTCGAGACCCCGATTATTGTTCTTGGTGGTCCAGCAATGTTGATTGGTTTAGGTGGTGGCGCGGCATCATCAATGGCAAGTGGCACCAGTGCTGAAAGTCTTGATTTTGCCTCGGTGCAACGCGGAAATCCTGAAATGGAACGTCGTGCACAAGAAGTTATCGATCGTTGTGTGGCGATGGGTGATGAGAATCCTATTTTATGGATTCATGATGTCGGCGCGGGTGGTATTTCAAACGCAATTCCTGAAATTGTTAACGATGCAGGTCGTGGCGGTAAATTTGAACTACGCAATGTACCGAATGATGAGCCTAGCATGGCTCCAATGGAAATTTGGTGTAATGAAGCTCAAGAGCGTTATGTGCTTGCAATTGATAAAAATAAGTTAGACTCATTTAAAGCTTTATGCGAGCGTGAGCGAGCTATTTATGCAGTTGTTGGTCATGCGACCGAAGAACGTCATCTGACCGTTAGCGATTCTTTGTTTGAGAATAACCCTGTCGATATGTCTATGGATATGTTGCTTGGAAAACCGCCAAAAATGACGCGTGATGTTAGTCACAAAAGCTTTGATAAGCCTGAGCTAGATTTATCCGGAGTTAAATTAGATGAAGCGATTGAACGCGTTTTACGTTTGCCAACCGTTGCTTCTAAATCATTCTTAATCACTATTGGCGATCGTTCAATTACAGGCATGGTAAACCGCGATCAAATGGTCGGCCCATGGCAAGTGCCTGTGGCAGACGTCGCGGTCACCTGCGCAGATTACAAAGGCTATAACGGCGAAGCAATGGCATTGGGTGAGCGCACCCCGATTGCATTGGTGAATCCTGCAGCTTCTGGTCGTATGGCGATTGGTGAGTCGATCACTAATATCGCCGCAGCAAAAATTGGAAAAATATCTGATATTTTCCTTTCTGCAAACTGGATGGCAGCAGCAGGCCATCAAGGTGAAGATGCGGCTTTATTTGATACGGTACAAGCAGTAGGTGAAGAACTTTGTCCTCAGCTAGGAATTGCAATTCCTGTTGGTAAAGATTCACTGTCGATGAAAACTGTCTGGGATCAAAATACGGCCGATGGCGTCATCAGCAGAGAAATGACTGCACCGCTCTCGTTAATCACAACAGCCTTTGCGATTGTTGAAGATGTTCGTCAAACCCTAACTCCACAGCTACGCCGAGATAAAGGCGAAACTGAATTAATATTAATCGATTTGGGGAAAGGTAAAAATAGACTGGCAGCTTCGGCACTAACTCAAGTCTATTCTCAAGTTGGATCTGTAACACCTGATGTTGATGATGCAGATGTCTTGAGCAATTTCTTTGCTGCAATTCAAAGCCTCAATAAAGATGAACAGATACTAGCTTATCATGATCGCTCTGATGGTGGCTTGCTAGCAACTGTTACAGAAATGGCGTTTGCAGGACACACTGGCATTACAGTGAGTCTCGATAAACTCGGTAACAGCGTAATTGAAAGTCTGTTCAATGAAGAATTAGGTGCTGTCATTCAAGTACGTCAAACTGACTTAGCAGCAGTAATAGCGGTATTAACCCAAAATGATCTGGCTGAGTATTCTCATGTAATCGGCACTTTAAATTCTACTGATGAAATAACCTTTACATTATCTAGTGACACGATCTACAGTCACTCTCGCTCGTCATTACAAAAGATATGGTCAGAGACAAGCTATCGTTTACAGACCTTACGCGATAATGATCAATGTGCTGCTGAGGAATTTGAACGCTTAGATGATAATTATCTCGAAGGTAATGACGTTGGCTTAACCGCAACAACTACCTTTGATATTAACGAAGATATCACCGCGCCATATATCAATATTGGCGCAAAACCTGCGATCGCAATTTTACGTGATCAAGGTGTAAATGGTCAGCAAGAAATGGCTGTAGCATTCGATAGAGCTGGTTTTAAAGCCATCGATGTTCACATGACTGATGTGATTTCAGGACGTGTATCTTTAGCAGACTACAAAGGTCTAGTCGCCTGTGGAGGTTTCTCTTACGGTGATGTTTTAGGTGCTGGCGGCGGCTGGGCTAAAACTATTTTGCATAACCCACGCGCTAAAGATGAATTTACACAATTCTTTAATCGCGAAGATGTATTTGGCTTAGGCGTTTGTAATGGCTGTCAGATGTTCTCGCATCTACGTGATTTAATCCCGGGTGCGGCGCATTGGCCTGAGTTTTATCGTAATCAATCAGAACAGTTCGAAGGTCGAGCCGTGATGGTAGAAATTATGGAATCACCATCGCTATTATTTAAAGGCATGCAGGGTAGTAAGATACCTGTGGTAGTTGCTCATGGTGAAGGTCGGGCGGTATTTACTGGCGAGAACAACGCTGAAAATGCATTTTCTAATAACACCGTAGGCATGCGATACATCGATAATACAGGTCAACCTACCATGCATTATCCTGAGAACCCGAATGGCGCTGATATGGGCATTACGGGCTTATGTAGTAATGATGGTCGTTTCACAATCATGATGCCACATCCTGAGCGTGTAATTCGTACTGTAACAAATTCATGGCATCCTGATATATGGGACGAAGACAGCCCTTGGATGAGAATGTTTAGAAATGCACGTGTTTGGGTTGATTAAAGAATTATAAAGACACCCCCATACTTTTGAGTCATTTTCATTAGCTATATTTCTAAACAGCCTTAATCTTATCTTTGATGTGAATGCTTATTAGCCCCATTGGGATGGACATGCCTGTATTTTCTAACTGTCTTAGTTGCTGGGTGAACATGTGCATTACTGACAAAATCATTGGTATTTTCACAATCATAACTATGTTTATGAATTTCATTCTCATATAGGTGAGAATGCTCCAATGCAACTGTACAAGGATTGGATGGATGCGTATGTTTTAAATCTTTAGCCACTAGTTTTGTTTTCTGTACAACTATCTTTTTATCAGATGAGCTCTTCGCAGTTACTGAATTCACTTCATTATTAGATGAACAGGCACTCAATAGTAGAGCTGCACTAAAACTGAAGATTATTAAAAATGATGTAGAATTGAAATTTGAGATTTGCATGATACAAGCTTTTATTTTGAGGAATGAGTGGATGTAACTATTCATTAATATAGCCTAATTAATAGAGGCCAGCTCAAATTTTAATCAATCTAAATATAGAAAAGCTACTACTGTTTAATATCAGCAATAGCTTAGAAATTTAAACGGTATCATTTGAAACTAAAACAATAGTTAACTTTTGTTATCCTAACTTTTGCTGACAAGCTTCGCTAAGCATCATGCTATTCGAAGCTTTTTATGCTCATTCAATTATCAAGCAGTATTTCATAAGTCAAAGAACCCCAAATACTTTCCCAAACTGCTTCGGTTTCCATTCCAACTTTCGCATCCGGTTGTATCATTTTTACAGAGTTAATTAAAAATATACCTCCTTTAGCACGAGGGATTTCAACTCGACCATTATCATCGGTTCTTAACGACGTTTTGATTAACTCAGATTTATCTGAAGTTCGCTTAAGTCTATTGAATACATTTACGTGCATATTAGCTGCAGGAGCACCCTGCCATAATAGTTGAGCTTTAATATTGCCTTGGCTTGTATAAGGATTTGTTTCGGCCACCCATTCCAGAGATAAGCCAAGTGCTTTATCTTGTCCTTTTCCATGCCCTACTTTAACTAACGCTTTCGGGTTACGACGGTAGATTTCTGTAAACCCCTTTTCAGGCAAGCCTCTTTTTTTGTGCGCTGCAAAAACCCACTCCAAGCCATCTTCATTTAGAAAATTAGCAAATTTTTCAGCAGTTTCATAAACTAACTCAGAGTATGGCGTCTCGGCGGTAATAATATGCAAACCTTCCTCCGATGTATCTTCTTGTACCGCAGGGAGGTCACCCAAGCGAGATTTTATCTCTTGAGTCCTATTTCTTACAGTAATGTCTAACTTGTCAAAGCTGCTATCTAGATAAGCATACTTATTACCTTTGAAACCTTGGCCGACAATCTCATTAGCTAGTATCTTATCTCCCAGCTTCACTGAATAATTCACAGGCTCTATCCACATTTCATGGGCTTTAATTGATGCAGATGACAGAAGCATCAAGCACGATGTAATTGCTATCAAACTACCAAACACAAAATTATTATTTATTTTTCTCACAAACACGCTAACATCCCATCTTTTTGATTCGATACTAAAAGTCATTATGCAAAAGCTTCAACAATTATCGCTAAACAGACTCAATTTATTTTCTCTAAGACTTTTGACTATAGCGTGTTTAATTAGTTTGTTCTGTGTTTCTTTTTTTGTTCCTTCGACAGCAAATGCTCATGAGATTCGTCCTGCAATTATTGATTTTACATTTGAGAAAAATGGTTTTTATCAACTCACAATACAGCATAATATCGAAGCTTTACTCGCAGAAATTGGTACCGCACATGACGATACTGAAGAATCCAGTAATGCCAAAAGATACAATGAGTTAAGAAAACTATCTTCTGAAGAGCTTAATATCGAATTTGAAAAATTTAGTCCTGAATTTTTACAAAACATACAGTTATCTTTTGATAGAAAAATAGATGCATTACAAATACTTGATATAGATATTCCTGAAATTGGAGATACCGAATTAGCACGTGATTCGGTTATTAATATTGCAGGCATCATTCCAGAAAACATTAAAAATATGAGTTGGAAATGGGATGAAAAATTTGGAAATGCGGTATTACGTATAAGCTCAGAAAGTGATCCAGAATTATTCAGTAGTTATTTAGTAAACGGTAACGAGAGTGAGCAAGTGCCTATCAATGTAGATTGCTACAATGCTGAAAATGCCCAAAAAGTAGGGGGGTGTGCTTTAAAACAGACTAAATGGGACACTTTCACAAACTATATAAAAGTAGGCTTTGTACACATTATTCCTAAAGGCTTAGATCACATTTTATTTGTGGTTGGCTTGTTTTTACTCAGCGCGCATTTGCGCCCTTTACTAATTCAAATCACTACGTTTACTTTGGCGCACAGTGTCACTTTAGCCTTAGGTATTTATGGTGTGGTAAACGTTTCTGCCGCAATAGTCGAACCCTTAATTGCCGCATCTATCGTTTATGTCTGTATTGAAAATATCTACTCCAATAAGCTCAGTCGTTGGAGGCCCTTCGTTATTTTTGGATTTGGCTTATTACATGGCTTAGGTTTTGCTAGTGTATTGGGCGAGATAGGCTTGGTATCTGGTAGTTTTGTAACAGGTCTTATCGCCTTTAATATCGGTGTCGAGTTAGGACAGCTTGCTGTAATTGCAGTCTGCTTTTTATTAGTGGGACTTTGGTTCAGAAAGAAGCTGTGGTATCGCAAATTCATTACGATTCCAGCATCTGTTGTGATTGCTTTGATTGCTATTTATTGGGTACTAGAAAGAACTGGGGTTATTTAGCGAGCTTCCGTTTTCTTGGCTACTTGTTATAACTTAGAAATAGTGTAAAGGACAGACACTCCCTATCTTTTTATTATTTCAAGCCAAACGAATACCGTCTTTCTCAATAAGAATTAAACGTCTTTTATACAGTGCGCCCAAGGCTTTTTTGTAGGCTTTCTTACTGACTTTGAACTGCTGATAAATAGCTTCTGGTGAACTCTTATCAGTAAGCGTCGAGCTGCCACCTTGCGTTTTTATAAAGTCTAAAATCTGATTCGCCAAGTCACCACGGGTCTTCTGTGAAGGTTGTTGTAGCGTTAAATCTAATTTTTTATCAGTACGAACAGTTTTGATATAGCCTTTCACTTTATCGCCAATTTTTAACGGCGCGAGTAGTTCATTTTTATACAATAAGCCAATATAGGTTGTGCCGACAACAGCTTTGTAGCCCAATTCTGTCTCAGCATAAACAATCAAATCTACTACTTGTTCTGCTTGATGCGATTGTGATTCTTCTAATAGAAATTTATCTAATTTAGACGACGCCATTATTCTGCCGCTGTGCTCATCCAAATACGTTCGCACTACATAGAACTTACCTTGTTCCATTGGTGTTTCTTGTTCTGCGTAAGGTACAAACAAATCTTTCATCAAGCCGATATCCATAAACGCTCCGACTTTATTCACATCGACTACCTTCAGGAATGCACATTCATCTACTTGCGCCAATGGAACTTCAGTGGTGGCTATAATGCGGTCTTCTGAATCGTAATAGATGAAAACTTTGAGTAAGTCATCAACTTTACAGTCTTCAGGTTCGTAACGTTTTGGTAGCAAAATCTCTTCTTTAGCTGAACTTGCGGACAAATAAGCACCAAATGGTAATCTTTTGACTACACGCAACACATTCGTTCTGCCGATTCTTACTCGTTTGAATAGATGTAAATTGTCATCATCTATGTCATTTATCGAGTCTGGCTCAGGGCTTTCTATAATTTTAACTTCTAAATCAACAATATCAGTACGTCTAGCATCAGGATCGGTACTTTTTCTATTCTTAAAGTTCTTGCCAGAATAATAGGGATTATCACTCATGACTCATCTCCCTTATTTTTAGGCAAGACGCGTGTGTAAAGTGAACTGCCATCTGCTTTAGGAGCAACTTCTTTTTTAGCTACTTTTTTCTCAGTTGTTGGTTTCTGAGTAGTTGAATCTGCTTTTTTATCTACTGATTTATACAGTGATGAAGGTTTTGAATCATTATTGACTGAATGTTGTTTCCCAGTAGAACTACCAGAATCAGACTTTGGCTCAGTTCTAGGCTTAGTCCCGTAGCGTTCTTTTCTTTGCTCAAGCGTCATCTTTTCGGCTTTTGGTTTCTTTTCAGATGCGCTTTTCTTAGCTTGTTCTTTCTTCTTTACTAACGCAGGTCGTTTACCTTTCTTAGGTTTTTTCTTCTTTGATTGAACATCACCTATAATTTCAGGCGCTTTAGCATCTGCCTCAAACCCTTCAACTTGCTCTCGTTCCAAGCGCTGACCAATATGCTTTTCGATCACGCCGAAGTGTTGATATTCTTGATGTGAAATCAAAGAAATAGCCGTGCCTTTTTCGCCTGCACGACCAGTTCTACCGATTCGGTGCGTATAGTCATTTGGTGAGCGTGGTAGCTCGTAATTGATTACGCAAGAGAGTTGTTCAATATCAATACCACGACCCGCAACATCAGTCGCAATTAACACGCGTGTGGTGCCTGCTTTAAAGTCTTTAAGTGCATTTGCACGCGCATATTGATGCTGATTTCCATGCATCGCAACCGCAGTCACACCACGCTTTTCTAATTTTTTAACTAAATTATCACAGGTTTTTTTAGCGCTACAAAAAACTAATACCTGCTTCCAATCATAGGTATTGAGTAAATGTGCAAGTAGATCATTCTTTTGATTACGGTTTACAGTAAAGACAACCTGATCCGTTTTAGCATCATCATATAAATCATCAACATTGATGATTTCAGGCTCATTCATGATACGACGCACAAGTTTGCGAATACTTCCAGGGAAGGTCGCAGTAAACATTAAATTCTGTCTATTCTTTGGTAATTTTCCTATGATCTCGTCAATTTCTTCTTCGAAATCGCCTTTCATTAGGCGATCTACTTCATCTATAACTAAGCATTGAACTTGGTATAACAAGATTGCATTATTGCGTTCTAAATCTAACAAACGTCCTGGTGTCGCAACTAAAACATCGGCACCACCGCGTAAAGCGATCATTTGTGGATTAATTTTTACTCCACCAAAGACACTCAAACATTTCACTTTATTTTCAATATGTGCAGAAAACTTTTCAAACTCTTCGCGTATTTGAATCGCTAATTCACGCGTTGGCACTAAGATTAAAGTACCTACTACATTAGACTTATCTAAGGGTTTATTTTGAGCTTGTTTAGCTAATTTTTGGCGAAGAATTCTTTCTAAAATAGGCAATACAAAAGCTGCAGTTTTACCTGAGCCTGTTTCTGCACGCGCTAATACATCTTTAGAATTCATGATGGCTGGAATAGCTTCAAACTGAACATCAGTCGGCTCAGTAAAGCCTGCTTCTGCTACAGCAGAATAAATAGAAGGAGATAAACCGAAGGATTTAAAATTAGGACGTTCAGGTGTTGTTTTCATTGGGTTTGTTTTATTTCACTTGGTTTTGCTTTAAAAGTTGCAGTAAATATATTCAATCACCACAACGAATGATAATGGCGCTATTCTAACTGAGTTTTACTTATTGTCGCAGAACATACGTAGATTAGTTGATGTAGAGACCTTTAAAAGACCTCCCTACGTTATGAATAACAATACGTTTTTGTTGTTTAAACAACGTAATTGGCATTTATGCAAAGTTCGTGGTTTCTATTCATTCAAAAAAACAACGCCCTATGAACTGTCGTCCCTGCATTCCAACATTATCTCGGCTTGCCTTTTATTCATACATATCTTTCGCAGTATTTTGGTTGAACCATATTTAAATTTAGTTAGACATTTGATCTGATTCGTTTATGGTGGTTAATCAAGCTAAATTAGGAGGTCTTATGCCAACGGAAATATTTGTTGAAAACACCGCCGACCGCTATACGCAAAAAATCACCAGTGGAAGCCATACGCTTTATTCAGACCAAGCAGAGTCAGAAAAAGGAGATGATAAGGGCCCAGCGCCATTTGATCTTTTACTTTCCGCATTGGGTAGCTGCACTTCTATTACCTTAACCATGTATGCAGAACGTAAAAATATAAAACTAGACGTTATTACTGTGCGTTTAAATTATATTCCGCCCAACGAACTTGAAGGCACTAGCTCTCGAATAATTCGAAAAATTCATCTCGAAGGCGACTTCACTGAAGAGCAGCATCATCGCATGTTAGAAATTGCCGATCGTTGCCCGGTACATAATACTTTAAGAGAAAACGTCGATATTATGAGTAGCTTTGAGTAACTATTTTCATAAATACAGCGCTTCTATTTATGAAGCACTGGTGAAGCAGATTGATTTAAGTTCAGCAGTATACTTGCCGCTGATGTGCCTACTCGCTTACTCAAACGTTCGAATACATCATCTTTAGGACTGAAATTAATCATTGTTTCCGCTTTGATGATTTCACGCGCGATGGATGCAGGGCTGCCGTAACCATCAATTAAGCCTAGTGCCTTAGCATCTTCACCTGTCCAGAACAGGCCGCTGAAAATATCAGGATCATTCGCCAAACGATCACCTCGACCGGCCTTTACCGCATCAATAAAATGCTTATGTGTAGTCGCTAGCATCTTTTTAACAAAAGCTTCATCTTCAGGCTTTCGTGGTGAAAACGGATCAAGAATTGCTTTGTTTTCACCAGCCGTTAATTCGCGATTTTCGATACCTAGTTTCTCCATGGCTCCAACCAAACCAAAACCCTGCATACGCACGCCAATCGAGCCAACCAAACTGGATTTATTCGCATAAATCTCTTCAGCAGCTGAGATTATAAAGTAACCACCCGAAGCACAAAGATCAGCCGCCACAGCCACTACTTTTTTATCTGGGTATAAATCACGCAGTCTCATGATTTCATCGTAAACATAAGCTGATTGAACCGGACTACCACCTGGACTATTACATCTAAGTATTACTCCGCTAGCTTTAGGATCTTTAAATGCTTCTTGTAACGCTGGGATAATATTATCAGCACTCGCCTCAGCACCTTGCATAATCACACCTTGCACATCGACAACTGCAGTGTAATTAGTCGCAGCCGTTAGGCGCTTATCTTTACCAGAAATCACACCAAACATAGCCCCTATCAATAAGAGTAATACAAGCAAACTCATTATTTTAAAGAAGATACTCCAACGTCGAGAACTACGTTGTTCTTTTATACCAGCCATAGCGACATCTTTTAAGGCTTCAATCGCTTGTTGGTTTTCGTTATTTAGCATGATTTTTTTCAATAGGTGGAATTAAGGATATTTAAACACACCCCAATACTTTTTGGCAGTTCTTAACTACATCAAAAGATTAAATTTAATTAATGAATGAATTTGATTGTTATTAAAAGCCACTTGAGCAAGAGGAATTTATGACACTAAATATAATAGTTAATATACTTTTTAGTGAGATTTTGAACTTACAAAAAAGTGATACTTTTTTATATTCAGCTATGTACTAACTCCAAAGTAATTATTCATTGTTCAAATTAGGTTTTAGTTTGCTAAAGAGCAAGGCGAAAAAATTGAGCTTACAAACGCAAGTGATAATTTTATCAACACAGCTATTGAGTAAAATAAAGCCTAAGTTGAGCAATAGATTTAGACGTTGAAGCGGAAATGTACAACATCTCCTTCTTTCATGATGTAGTCTTTGCCTTCTAAACGCCATTTACCTGCGTCTTTAGCTCCAGACTCGCCATTACAAGCAATATAATCGTCATAACCTACGACTTCAGCACGAATAAATCCACGCTCAAAATCTGTATGAATACGACCTGCACCATTGGGCGCTGTTGCACCTGCTTTTACAGTCCAAGCTCGCACTTCTTGAACGCCTGCAGTAAAAAATGTTTGTAAATGTAGTAATTGGTAACCTGCATTGATTACTCGGTTTAAACCTGGCTCTTTGAGACCTAAATCATCAAGAAACATCGCTAATTCATCGTCTTCTAGTGATGACATTTCTGCTTCCATCTCAGCACTTACGGCTACAACTTCTGCATTTTCTTGTTTGGCGATCTCGATAACCGAATCAAGGTATGGATTATTCTCAAAGCCATCTTCGGCAACATTAGCTACAAATAAAATCGGTTTGATGGTGATTAACTGTAAGTCTTTTACCAGCAATTTTTCTTCATCACTCAAGTCTGTTGAACGTGCTGAGTTACCTTCTGCAAGCTGTACTTGAATCTTCTCAAGCGCAGCTAATTGCGCTTTAGCGTCAGCATTACCTGATCTTGCATTCTTATTAGCACGATGAATGGCTTTTTCAACAGAGTCTAAATCTGCTAATGCTAGTTCGGTGTTGATAGTGTCAATGTCCGATACTGGATCTATTTTTCCATCAACGTGAATTACATCATCATTATCGAAACAACGCACAACCTGTGCGATAGCGTCTGTTTCACGGATATGTGAAAGAAACTTATTCCCAAGACCTTCGCCCGATGCCGCACCTTCAACCAAACCAGCAATGTCTACAAACTCCATGGTAGTTGGCAAAATTCGTTCTGGATTTACTATTTTTGCAAGATCGTCTAAACGTGGATCAGGAACTGGAACGATTCCTACATTAGGTTCGATTGTGCAGAATGGATAGTTTTCAGCCGCAATACCTGCTTTAGTTAAGGCATTAAATAGCGTTGATTTTCCTACGTTTGGTAGACCAACAATTCCACATTTGAAACCCATAACTCTTTCCTATAAAACTTCGTATTAAATATATGTGTTTAATATCTATAAGCTATCTAAGCTACTTAGCTATTAACCTTCAGTATGTAAAACATTCATCGCTTTTTGGATATCACCAGCAATGACTTGAGGGATTATTTCTAATGAGCGATCAATCGCATTAGCAATTGCAATTTCGTCATTTTTATTTGGCGTAGATAAGACATAATCAGCAACTTTTTTACTGTCACCTGGATGCCCTATTCCTAACCTTAAACGTAAATACTCTTTGGTTATTTGGGCATGTATATCTCGCAGACCATTATGCCCACCATGTCCGCCTGATTTTTTTAAGCGAGCTATTCCCACAGACAAATCCAATTCATCATAAGCAACTAACACATTTTCGGTAGGTATCTTATAAAACTGGGTGATTTGATGTGCCGCTAAACCACTACGATTCATAAACGTCGAAGGTTTTAACAACCATACAACCTGACCTTCAATACTCACTTTTGCTAGCTCACCTGAAAACTTAGTTTCAGTTTTAAAACTAGCATTATATTTTTCTGCAAGTGCATCAATAAACCAAAACCCGGCATTGTGCCGGGTTTTAGAATACTTATCACCTGGATTACCCAGACCAATAATGAGTTGAATAACGTTTTCTGTCATTCGAACATTAAGCCTCAGCTTCAGGCTCGTCATCTCCAGAAACATCAGATTCAGGAGCTTCAGGAGCCTCTGGTGCAGATGTATCTTCTTCCTCTTCTTCAACTGCTTTAGGAATAAAGATAGAAACGATCGCGTGATCGTGGCCTTCGCCTTGCTCAAGCTCTGTAGACTTAACGCCTTCAGGTAACTTAAGGTCTGACAAGTGCAATGCATCTCCAGAGTTCATCTCGCCTAAATCTAGCTCGATGTACTCTGGTAGATCACCAGGTAAACATACAACTTCAACATCAGAAAGGTTACGTTGAACTTTACCACCTTCCATTTTAACGCCAGGCGCCGTCTCTTCATTTAAGAAGTGGATTGGTAATGTAACTGTCATTTCTACGTCATCACGTACACGCTGTAAATCAACATGTAATACTAATTGCTTTGCAGGATGACGTTGTAAATCTCTTAAGAATACTTTCTGCTTCTTACCATCTAGTGTTAATTCAATAATTGCTGCATAGAAAGACTCTTCTTGCAGATTACGCATTAACTGATTTTCTTTAAGCATTAACGACCATGCTGGACGACCTGCACCATATAATACTGCTGGGATCTTATTAAGACGACGTAGGCGGCGGCTCGCTCCTTTACCTAGGTCTTCTCTCATTTCCGCGGCTAATTCATACTTTGCCATGATTTTTCTACTCCAAAATAGGATTTGTCAATGGCCAATACTTGGCTGTTATTAATGACAATCCAAAAACAAAAAAGCAAAACTCGCGACCAAGTTTTGCAGCTTAGAGTTAAATTGAAACCCAAATTATATTAGGCCCAACTTAACAAATTCTTATATGACTAAATTTTACGGTTAGTCAGCAACCACATGTGAAAACAAATCACTTACTGATTCATCAACATGTACACGAGAAATTGTCTCAGACAAAATGCTCGCTACAGAAAGCTGGCGTATTCTAGCACATTTTCGGCCACTTTCACTTAATGGAATGGTATTTGTTACAACCACCTCATCTAAATCTGAATTGTCTATATTTGATATTGCTGGTCCAGAAAATACGGGATGAGTAGCATAGGCAATTACTCTCTTAGCTCCATGCTCTTTTAGTGCTTTTGCAGCATGACAAAGCGTACCTGCGGTATCTACCATGTCATCTATAATGACACAGGTTTTATCTTTCACTTCACCGATAATATGCATGACTGCCGAGACATTAGGTTCTGGACGACGTTTATCAATTATCGCTAATCCGACATCTCCACCAAGACTCTTAGTCATTGCACGAGCACGAACCACACCACCAACATCTGGGGAAACTACCACTAAATCTTCGTAGTCTTTTTCGTTGATATCATTTAGTAACACTGCTGAGGCATAGATATTATCAACGGGCAGGTCAAAGAAACCTTGGATTTGGTCTGAGTGTAAATCAATTGTCAAAACACGATCTACGCGACTGGTTGAAATCATATCCGCAACTAACTTAGCTGAGATAGGTAC
>JBALXO010000011.1:44924-59131 GCA_036960615.1 Cocleimonas sp.
GATCTACGCGACTGGTTGAAATCATATCCGCAACTAACTTAGCTGAGATAGGTACTCGTCTTGAGCGCACGCGTCGATCTTGTCGTGCATAACCAAAATATGGCATTACAGCGGTGATACGACCTGCTGAAGCACGATACAAAGCGTCAACCATGATTAGCATTTCCATTAAATGATCATTTGTTGGAGCACAGGTTGGTTGCACTACAAAAACATCGCGACCACGAACATTCTCTAGAATTTCAACATGAGCCTCGCCATCACTGAATTGACCTACAGTACAGTTACCGAGTTGGATGCCTAGTTGTTCGGCTACTTCACGAGCGAGATCTATATTCGCGTTGCCGGAAAAAATCATTACTGAATCTATTTCTGACATGGTGATCTCTGTAGAAGTTAGGAAGTTGAAATATTAATAGGTCGCTTGCATAATTTGCATAGCGACCTATCAATTAAATATGGCTGGGACGGTAGGGATCGAACCTACGAATACTGAGATCAAAACCCAGGGCCTTACCACTTGGCGACGTCCCAATAATTTTGTACTAAATACGTTGCCGTATTATGTACTAATTATTGATTCTGTAAGGAGACTTTCAAAGGTGATTCATTTACACCTTTGGCCATAAAGCCCAACCAATTGTGGTTTGACTTTATTAAATCATCAAGAACTTTTGAAGCATCAATTTCGCTATTAAACGAAGCAAAAACACAACTTCCAGTTCCTGTTAATCTTGCCGGTGAGTAAGTAGATAACCAATCAATTGCCAAAGCAATTTGAGGATACTTCTTAATCACTATCGATTCAAAAACATTGCTGAGATCTTCAGCTAAATAATTGAATTGATTGCCTTCCAGAAAGCGCGCTATTTTGAGGGTATCACTATCCCGTGTCAATGCCTGATCTGTAAAAATTTCAGCTGTAGAGACAAATAATTTGGGGTGAATTACTACAAACCATCTTTGTTCTAGTTTAAGTGGGGTTAATTGCTCCCCAATGCCTTCAGCCCAAGCAGAAAAGCCTCTAACAAAAACCGGAACATCTGCACCTAATTGTGCACCTAAGTCAGCTAGCTTATCGATACTGAAGTTACAACCCCACAACTCATTTAAGCCACATAACACGGTTGCCGCATTTGAACTACCGCCACCTATTCCACCGCCAATAGGCAATATCTTATGAAGGTTTATTTCAACACCAAAAATGTGATTAGAATAATTATGCATTTCTGCTTGCATCAATTTTGCGGCACGAATACATAAGTCATTTTCAAATGGAATGCCCTTTAATTCAGCACCACTTTCTGCTGATCGAGTTACTAGGCCATCTCTACGCAGCACTAAACTTATTTCATCAGAATAATCTAGTAGTTGGAATACTGTTTGAAGTTGATGATAACCGTCTTCCCTGCGACCTGTGATATGTAAAAATAAATTTAACTTTGCTGGTGCAGGTAGTACTAATTTTTTAATATTTTGAGTCATTTAAAAGCCATAAAAAACATGCAATAAAACATAATTACATTCACTGCCAGTTTTTTGCTATCAATCTTATGTATATTTTTTCCGCGCCTCGGCTTAAGTTAATTTTACGAGGTAATGCGTTTGTACCGTTATTAACATAACTCGAATAAGCGATTTTCCAACCTGCTTGAAGAAGTGTTCGAGGTCTACCTGCATTGTCGAGTACTAACTTATCTATTTTATATTGTGGAGAAGTTAAACCGCGAACCCAATATTGCATACCTTTCAATGGAATCGTCAAATCTGTCTGAGTTTTTAATAAACGCTCTTCATCATTATCCGTATAAGTCCTACCGTTATCTGCCAACAATGATATAACGCCATTATTACGAGTTAATCTTGAGACTAGTGCTCCTGTAATTGGATTATTAATCCCAATAACATAATTATTTGCAGGTGATTGTGCCCAATTCAAACGAAAAATTAAATTTTCTTCAGCAAACCGTAACGATACTTTACTACTTAATTTCCAAGTAGATTTACGTGCTAAAAAAGCTTGCCGTTGCTGCCATGTTGTTTGTTGTGCAGCAGGTGGTTGACTTGGAATAACCGAAGGTGCCTGATTCACATTAGTGTATGAACAGCCTGATATTAGCAATAAAGAAGCGATAATCAGCCCAGAGAATATTCCTTTAACAGTCATTTGTTAATTTCCTTTTAAACATACAAAGCGACGAATTTGAAGTTTAACAAATTCCGACTTATCTAGTAGATATAGATTCATTATCTTTGTCGGTTTGAACAGAGCATAGTTCAACTAAAATAGAGGAAAATCTCGTGAGCTACTTACATTATTTTCACTGAAATCAGGGAATATAATGTGAAACACCCTGCAAGCTTGGACTATTAGGATATATTTTTCGCATCTGAAGATAGATATTTTTTGCTTCTTGATGTTGATTCAATTCGGCTAAGACAGTAATCAAATGGCTTGCGATCTCAGGCTTTCTGTTCAATTTAAAGGCTTTACGTAGATATTTTTCAGCTTTATTTAGTTCGCCTGTTTTATACAAAACAAAACCCAAACTATCTAAAATCAATGGATCATTGGGTCTTAGTATATAGGCTTTACTGATATGAGCTTTAGCTTCAGTAAAACGCTTAGTATGAACAGATAACATATACCCCAAAGCATTTAAAGTATCAGCATCGTTGTCACGTTTTGCTAATACAAAATTAAAGTCAGTTTCAGCCTTCGCTAAATTACCAAGACGCTCATTAGCAAGACCTCGTTTATAACGATAGCGTATCTTGGTGGGTACTATAGTGACTGCCTTATTGTATAAAGATAGTGCCTTCGTATACTGTTTGGATTCGAATAATTCATCCGCTTGTAATTTCGTCCAATAGGCTTGGTCACTTATTGTCTCAGCCTCTCTTTGTTCGTTATGAAAAAGATTATTCAAAACCGTTTGTCCATGAATACGTTTGGTCAGACTGATCCTTTTTTTGTGAGCATTTTTTAGATAAGAACCCTTTACTACTTTCTCATAACTTAATAATGCTATTTCTTGTTGCCCTAGTTTCTCTGCAAACTCGCCTGAGAAATAATCAGCTTCATTACTGTATTTAATATTAGAGCGTAACTTACTAATATTATTACTAACACTAGATAATTTTGATTGATCGATTTGTAACGCAATCAATGACTTTAACAACTCTAAATTCTTAGAATGTTTTACCACTAAAGTTTCTAAAATTGGAAGCGCCGCATCTTTTTGCTTTTCTAAAACTAACAATCGAACCAACTCTAAACGATGACTATCATTAGTCTCAGGGTGATTTTGAATTGATCGTAAATGGATAATAGCCTGCTTATTTTGGCGCAATTTATGTAATGCTTTTGCATGCATAACCGTTGCATCGACATAGTTCTGCGCGTCTAAATTCTTTAAACCGTCTAAAGAACTTACAACAAACGAATACTTCTTTGCCTTCATGGCTAATTGAGCTGCTATCAAACGCTGCTGTTTGTTATAAATAGCATGATTTTTTATCTTTATGGCGTGTTCTTTTGTGTATAAATTAAACACAGTAAAGGCTTTACCATGATGAGCTTCAGCTGCTAACAAAGCACCTATAAACGTCAAACTTTCGCTACTTTGAAATTTATGGTTTTTAGAGCCTAAATCTACATCAGATGTTTCTTCAATCAATGTTCGTATCGAGTCGAGTTGCTTTGCCGCTAAGGTGAAATGACTATTACGTAAATACAGTAAAGTAAGATATTGATTCGCTTCTAAGCTACTAGGTTTTAACTCCACCCAACGCTTTGCCCCATCCAATGCTTTTGCTATTTGGCCTGTCACTGTGGCTAACTCAGTCACTCTTTTAGCTATAGCAGGATCGTTATTGCTTGCACTCAATTTATAGTAATAATCGACCGCCAAGTGATCTTCACCTAATTTATTATAGATTTCAGCAGTAAGTGCCTGATAAAGATCTTGGGATTGAAATTGCGCTTCTTGAGTAACGGATTTTTCTAAGATTCCTGCATTGACTGGATTCGACAACAAACAAAATAAGTTAGTCAGTAATATTGCTGAGAATAATAAACACTTATTCTCCGTCGCACTAACATCTGATTTATATGATGAAAACAGCATAAAATGAATATCCATCCGTGGATTATTTAAAATAAAGATAAATTAGGAACTACCTTAAGAAACAGCTAGTAAGATCCTTAACTAAAACTATAGTCTACAGAATGGTTTTTTTCTGTCATAACATTGAGCTATAAAACACCACGATCACCAGCTAATTGGTATCTATCTTTTAGAAGTCCTAGTTTTAAGTGCATTTAATAAGGACAGTTTATTTTGAGCGGAATAAATGAGACAACATTTCTCATCCAGAAATAGCCTGCCTATCAATACTAGGTCAGATAAAAACAACCAAAAAGGTGGGGGGTGTCTTTTATTACTAATATTCTTTAATTACTAACCAAACACTCTGTACTAAGCGCCCTACTTTCACGCTATAATCGCGCTTCTATGCATACCTTGAATTTCAATATTGTTTCAATAATCTCTGCCCAAAATAAGGCCGCAGTATGATTAGAGTGATTGGAATAAATCATAAAACCGCATCTGTAGATATTCGAGAAAAGATAGCTTTCACGCCTGAAGGTCTTACTCAGACTTTAGAGAACATTCGCATTGATATTGATAACGCTTCAGAAAATGACAAATCTAATGAAGTGATTATCCTATCTACATGTAATAGAACAGAAATATATTCGTTTTCAGATTTAAACTCTGAACAAATAACCGCGTGGCTACCGCAACACAATGGCATCACTCACGCAGATATTAAAAAATATAGTTACGAACACCAAGGTGATGAAGCCACTCGCCACATCATGCGTGTAGCTAGTGGTTTGGATTCGATGGTATTGGGTGAACCACAAATTTTCGGACAATTAAAAACGGCATTAAAAACAGCTTCGGAATATAAAACGGCAGGCTCGACTTTAAAGCGCTTAATGCAACATGCATTTTTGACGGCAAAAAAAGTGCGCACGCAAACGGGTATAGGCTCTAATCCTGTATCAGTAGCATTTGCCGCTGTTAACTTGGCAAAACAAATTTTCAGCACACTAGATACCAAAACAGCACTATTAATTGGCGCAGGTGAAACCATCGAATTAGTTGGTAAACACCTTAAAAAAACTAACATCGGCAACGTCATTATCGCTAATCGTAATGTCGAAAAAGCTACCAGACTCGCAGAAGAGTTCAATGGTGTTGGCATCTCATTACAGGATATTGGCGAGTACCTAGCGGATGCTGATATAGTCATTTCATCTACTGCAGCACCCATGCCTATCATTGGTAAAGGCACGGTTGAGGCCGCATTAAAGAAGCGTAAACACAAGCCTATTTTCATGGTTGATATTGCCGTTCCGCGTGATATTGAAGCCGAAGTCGGTGACTTGGATGATATCTATCTATATACCGTTGATGACTTGCAATCTGTCATCGAAGATAACCTAAAGTCTCGCCAAGATGCTGCTGCGCAAGGCGAATTAATGATCAATGATGAAGTTGAAAATTTCATGAGTTGGTTACGTGCACAAGATCAGATGGATATTATCAAACGCTATCGCGATAAAATTGGAATTATACAAAGTGATACTTTAGAAAAAGCACAGAGATTATTCAAGAACGGTTCAACTGCCGAAGAAGCCTTACAGTTTTTGGCGCATACACTTACCAACAAGCTGGCACATGATGCCACAGTTGCGATGAATAAAGCGGCGCACGCTGGTGACAGTAAACTCCTTGAAGCATCCAATAAACTTCTTAATTTAAGTGACAACGTGCCAGCTAAACCTCAGAATAGCTCAAGTAAGACTGCTTCTAATGAGGCCAGTAATAAGCCCATTGACTCTCGCATAAATAAGGAAAATAAATAACCGTGAAAGCATCCATACTCACAAAGCTCGAAGCACTCAGCGATCGGCATGAAGAAATAGCAGGATTGTTAGCTGAACCCGAAGTGATGCAAGATCAGAATCAATTTCGTGCTTTATCAATGGAATACAGCCAGCTCGAGCCTGTGGTTTTAGAGTATAAAAATTATGTCCAAATTATGGACGATAAAAGTACCGCTGAAGAAATGCTAGAAGACCCCGAACTCAAGGAAATGGCACGTGAAGAATTATCTGAAATCAAAGACTCTTTAGAAGCTTTAGAACTTAATTTACAGAAATTGTTATTACCCACTGACCCGCATGATAATAGCAATATTTTCTTAGAAGTTAGAGCGGGAACAGGCGGAGACGAAGCTGCAATTTTTGCTGGTGATCTGTTCCGTATGTATTCTCGGTATGCCGAACAAAAACGCTGGAAAGTAGAGATCATGAGCCAAAACATCGGTGAACATGGCGGTTACAAAGAGATTATCGCGAGAATTGTAGGCCATGGTGCTTATTCACGCTTGAAATTCGAATCCGGTGCACATCGTGTCCAACGTGTTCCTGAAACTGAATCTCAAGGTCGTGTGCACACGTCTGCCGCAACGATCGTTATTATGCCAGAGCCCGATGCTGTAGAAGCACAAAACATCAATAAAGGCGATATTCGTGTCGATACTTTCCGTGCCTCTGGTTCAGGTGGTCAGCACGTAAATAAAACCGATTCTGCAATTCGAATCACGCATCTACCAACAGGTATTGTGGTGGAATGTCAGGATCAGCGCTCTCAACACAAAAACAAAGCTCAGGCGATGTCTGTTTTGCAAGCACGAATCTTAGAAGGCGAACGATCGGTTCAAGATGCAGAGCAAGCAGAACAACGTAAATCGCTGGTTGGTAGTGGCGATCGATCAGAACGTATTCGTACTTATAATTTCCCACAAGGACGTGTCTCAGATCACCGCATTAATCTGACTTTATATAAACTCGATGATTTTGTCGGTGGCGATTTAGATCAGGTTATTGATCCATTGATTAATGAATATCAAGCGGAACAGTTATCTGCCTTAAGTGAAGAAAACAGCTAACAATGGGCCATTTAGATAATATAAAAGACACCCCCCTACTTTTTAGCTGTTTTCCCCTTTTTGAATACAGCATGTGTTTTCATGATGGCTAATTCAATTCAATCACTGTTAAAGCAAGCAAGTATAGAATTATCAAGTATTTCAGATTCAGCATATTTAGATGCTGAACTGCTGTTAGCTCACTGCCTAGATAAAAATAGAACTTACCTTCACACGTGGCCAGAGACAAACCTGAACAATACTCAATTAGCTTCTTTTAACTCACTAATAAAAAAACGTTTAACTGATTATCCAGTTGCTTATCTTTTAGGTACAAAACCTTTCTGGACTTTAGATTTAATGGTAACGCCCGATGTACTCATCCCTCGACCAGAGACAGAGTTATTAGTTGAATTAGCTTTAGATAAAATTAAAGATATTAGAAACCCCAAAATTCTGGATTTAGGCACCGGCTCAGGTGCAATCGCTTTGGCGTTAGCATCTGAACGAAATGATGCAAAAATTATTGCTACTGATAATTCAGAAGTAGCCTTACAAGTTGCAAAAAAAAATGCCGCAAAGTTAAAACTAGATCAACAAGTATCATTTATAAAATCGAATTGGCTTGATCAAGTAACAGACAATAATTTTGATCTGATCGTATCGAATCCACCTTATATAGATCCTGAAGATATTCACTTACAAGGAACAATTCGTCACGAACCATTACAAGCTTTAATAGCTGATGATTACGGCATGTTGGATATTAAAAAAATAACACAAAAAAGCCACTCGTTTTTAACAACGAGTGGCTGGTTAATTTTAGAGCATGGCTTTGATCAAGCTGAAAAAGTCTCACGCTTAATGGAAAAAGGGCACTATTTTGAAACTAAAAACTACCTCGACTTAAATAATAACTGGAGGGTAACTTTAGGGTGTAAACACTAAAACTCATTCAAGTTTTAATTATCTCCAACATTTTTGTACAGTTTCGCCTGTACCAGAACGACCCTTTACACCCGTATTTGTTAAAGTAAAGTTTTTACATTTATCATTTGCTTGTGATCCATTTGCTGTAGCTGTCAAAGTAAATTCAGTACAAGCAATTCCACCTGCAATACCTGTACAGGCAGAAGGTGTCAGCGAACTTATACTCATTGTATATTCTCCCTGCTCTGATTTGACCGCAGCACCTAAGCCCAGGCCACCTGCTCCAGTTGTTAAGTCTTTCGCATAACTAAGATTTTGCACAAAATAACTCTCCTGCAACTGGGCAAGTTTTAATAACTCCACCTTGGCATCGGTTCGTTTACCTTTGCGCACATACTCAGAATATGAAGGTATCGCAATTGCTGAAATAATACCCAGAATAGCCACTACTATCATCACTTCGATAAGGGTAAAACCTTGTTGTATATTTTTATTCATGCTTTTAACCTTTATTTTTTATTTTTCACTATCAATCCAATAAACTCTTTCTAGCGATTTTCCACCGCCGGAGATTGCATTTCCTGAAGAATCTAAAAGAGCATCGCCATTTGCAGCTAGTGGTCCTGGGAAATCAATAATACCTTTACCAAAACCTATTTTAGGAACTCTTTTACAATTACCTGTTACACATGTTACTCCAGGAGGAAACACGATTCTTGGTTCAGTCATTATTTCACCACCAGGGTTCGTGAATACCCCATCTTGACTACCTGTAAATAAATCGAGCACATAGAGTTTATTTTCATTTGGATAGGGAGCTTCACAACCACCTGAAGTAGTACTTGTTGTTGTAGTGCTAGATACACCAAAACTTGTAAACAATACTTTACCTTGGAAAGTAAGTGCAGAAGATAATATTTTCTCTCCTGTAGATGACGTTAATGATTTTTGCCAACCCTTATAAGTTGTGGCAAGTCTATCGCTATTACTCACAGGAAGCGTTTTGATATTGCCAGAAGATAAAGTAATCAATGGGTCTGTTGGCAGTGTTAAAACTGCTGAGTCATACAATACAAAGAACTTATCTTCCACCGCAACAGACAATGGATTTGGACGATCACCACTTCCTATCGAAATAGACGTTACAAGCTTCCCACCATTCTTAAATATGGCTACATCAGGCTCTTCAAAGAATTTACGATCATTTACTCCCGTACCACCGAGCTCTGCAATTCTATGTAATGTTGCTTTGTTGACATCATTATCATTTGTTGTAATTGCATCATAATTTGCTGCGTTTAAATCTACACGCCATATATTTCCACCAGTATCGCCAAAATAAAGCTTATCTATTGAATTATTTCTCTCAGTATCTATGGCACGAATTCTTGCAGGTACTGCATTAGGTAGCGCTGATCCGGTAAAGTTGGTGACAAGGCTGTTACTAAATGCGACAGACGTATCCCAAACAATAGCCCCTGTCGCTAAATCTATGACGTATACATTATTACCACCTGCTTGTTCAGTACCAGTTGCATCATCATTAAATCCACCCCCAATGATTACAACAGGTTTTTCAGTCGTATTTGTGCCCCACTTTAAGCTAGCAACCACAGGTTGTGACCAAGAATTCCCGCTTCCAAAAGATTTACTCCAGACCATTCTTGGAGTGTCTGGATCAGTTACTTCTAGTACAGTATATGAATTACCACCACGACGTAAGCCAAATAAAACATAGGCTTTTTCACCACTAGCCGCCACATCTAACACTTTGTTTCCAACTTGGGAAAGATTGGTGTTAGCACGCTCATCAATCCAAACGGTAATTAATCCATCTACACCATAAGTATGATTAGTAGATGGTATACCTTCATATTGGACATTAATATTTTTCAATAATTCGCTTGGCATATAAGCAAAAGCTTCTGTGCCATTTCTAGTGTCTGATTCAGTAGAATAATCATTGATTGCATGTAAAAAGCCTTCATTACTTCCGACAAAAATTATCTTTCTACCACCGGCTATTTCAAGTTGAACAGGTTTGCTATGGATTATGTCACCCATATGATTTCTTGGAGTATCGTCTGTAGGGTTTGTACCCCGAATATATTTAATTAAGATTGGCTTTCTCACAGTTTGCTCAGCTGCTGTCATACTTAAACCAAAAGATGCATTACCAATACTCGAATTTAAATCAATCAAGCTAGTACCATTGTCCGTCTTGACTACGCGAGTGGTAGGATTTATCTTATTTGCAGCTCCACCACTTGTAATCACATCATTAGAAGCATCAGGCGACCAGAAGTCTCTAGCTGTTGCTAATAAAGCATTATCGGCATCTAAAGCAGCGGTATTATCAGCATCAACCAAGATACCGTTAACCAACTTGTATTTCTTTAGATTACCCGGCCATAGAGCACCCGAACTATCAAATACTGGAATATAGACAAAGGGTGCGTTGGTTAATAATGTTGAAGTATCAATACTATAACTTGGCGCACTGAAAGAACGCGCTTTTGCAGTTGCTATGCCTAGAAGTGCATCCTTAAAAGCCGCAGTAAGACTAGCTCTATCATTAGCATTTACAAAAGCTCCTCCGCCTTCAGTAGCTAACTCTTCTAGGTAATCTGCTTCATCTGATCCATCAAGAAGTGACAAACCGACTGTATAAGTCTTTACTGTTTGAATTCCATCAATATCTGGAACTGAAGTGGTTCCATCTGCATGATCTTCAGTAGATAAGAACTTAGTTAATTCTGGACCACATCTTCCATACACCTGAATATCTGAACCCGATGATGGTGCAGTTTGACAAGACTGAGCATAAGTTCCTATTTTAGCTTGGATCAAATCAGCAGTAGTGTTTTCTGTAGGACCACCATCCGACAATAAAATAATACCATTGTTTGAGCATTCATTAATAATGGGAGATTTATAGGTCGCGGTACCAGTTAATTCCGTAATTGTTTCATCATCCGGGCATTCAGTACATCTCTGATAAGTTGATGGACATGAATATGTATCAACAGCATCACAGCGGTAAAAAGTTCTATCCTCTTTACATTTAACCAGAGTAGTTTCCGTAACAACTGGGAAACCTTCGCTATTTAATACAGTACTGGTATCTGTATAAGTCTCACAAGCCTCCCAAGTCGGGTGTGCTAACATACAACTATCTATCGTAGGCAGCCCAGTACCGCAAAAACGAGTGTAAGTTCTAATGCTCGATGTACATCCCGTACCCAGCCCACAACTGGCGTTAGTTCCACACCACTGTGTATTACCTGTTTGTAAAGTACACCCCCCCGTATCAATTGCACTATAAGAGGTATTAGCTACAGTTGTACAACTTTCTGAGGCATTACAATTGTACCCTTGTGAACACACATTCCGTTCTGATACATCACAACTTGCATTGCTAACTGTTGTTGTTCCAATTGTAAAACCCGCACCCGTAAATGTTGAAGGATGTGCAGACCTAACATCACCTGGAGGGTATTTTCCAGCTTCAACGCCTTCTCCTCTAAAGTATAATGCTGCTTCATACAGAGCATCAACGATTGGAGTACTTCCATAAGCACTCCATAAGTCTATATCTGCAGACAATAAACTAAGATATTGCCGAGAATCCATGGTAGCTGAGTCCGCGGCAGGCACAACAGGCATATAGCTATCATTAGGAGCCACCCCAGGATGTACAAAACCAGTTTTATTTAAGATAGTTTGTGCTAGCGTTCCTACGATTGGTGAAACCGGATAAGTTATGCCATGCGCTTTTGAAGCACCTTCATTGCTCTGTGCACCACCAGAAAATACAGATAAACCAATATTTATGGCATCAAAATCAGTATCAGCAACAATATCTTGAAAAGCCCCTCGCAGTACATCAAGACGTGATGGACCAGTAGAACAAGTTTCGTCTGCTGTATAAGGACCAGGGCACCATCTCATACTGCCTGACAAATCCATGACAAATAATATATTGGCATCTACCAACTTTTGTGCAGCCAAAATATCAAGATCATCAGCATGAGAAACGCTAGAAAAAATGAGTATTACTAGTGCTAGTAAACTTTTTTTAATTCGTGAATACATTTTTTTCACCTGTTTTAAATTTTTTACATTATTAAACATATTATTGTTTTAATTGTTAGTCACTGGCTGATTGAATCGCGATGCCTTCTGAATGTTTTGCTCTTGCAGAAGTGGCATTAAGTCTACTGATTGCTGTTGTTCTAAATATTTGATAATCAAATGACGTTGAGTTTGGAGTACTACTAAAGAGAGACCCAGACACCTTGTTTTCAGCTTTCATTTCGGCCGAGGAAATCAATTGAACTCCTCCATTTACAGCTTCTGTAGCACTAAAATAAGTTGCTGGTATTGTAATAGTACCGCCGCTAATGGCGGCATCACGAATATTTGAGATATCATCATTTGACGCAACTTTTCCTAATGCTGATTCTGCACCTTGGAAAACCATTAAAGAAAACATGCTATTCCCAGATACTTGAGTATCGAGGCTAGACATTCTTACTGAAGCAACACCTATTACAGTAATTAACAGCAACATGATTAAAGACATTAATAAGGCAATGCCTTGTTGTTTTTGCATAGATTGTTTATTTATAAGCTTCATAATATAAACCCTAAAGATTTCGTAATTTAATAGAGCTACTAAAAACCGCTCGCTTATAACGATCGTTAGGAGTAACTACTTTTTTGTTTAACAATGTGAAAGATGTAGATTCAGCTTGGTCTTTAACTTCTATCATTGTTCTAACTAATATCGCCACTTGGATACTGACTACTTTTCCCCAGTCACCACCCATATCTGCTGCGCTCACGTAACGCTCTACACTTTTTTCAACATCATCATCTACATTTACTCCATAAAGGATTTGCATATTTTCAACATCCTCTGCGATTGTTACTTCGTCAGTAGCGCGAGATCCTACGCACTTTAATTCGTCATCTGCTATAAAAAATGCGTTATAAATTCGATGTGCCTTTGGATCAACCCCAGCCCCGACGCGGCATGCACCAGGTAAATCACGACCACTACAGTCGATATTCAATTCATCATCACCTAAATAAACAATGCCTATGCTATCTCCAGCGTCATTATCGTTAATTACTGTAGTAGGAAACTTTGTATTATCTAAAATACTGTTTATCCCTGTTCCACAACTATAAGAAGTGGGTCGACCATCACTCATAAATGGATTTCCGAGAGCAACTAGATTTGTTGATCTATAACCCGCATGTTGTAAAGTATTAGTTAAAATTTCTAGAGCAATTCTTCCGTTATCTTCTAAAACAGAAACTTGATCTCTGGTGATACTACTTTTCTTACTAGATAAATATGAGGTCGTAATTCCAACTAATAGAAACAAACCTATTACCATTGCTATTAACAATTCAACTAAAGAAAAGCCTAATTGATGTTTCGCTGCTGACAATCCATTGGTAGAAAAATTTCTGTTATTTTTCATGGTGATATCCTTGTGTTTACTATCAAGGAATCTGCAGCACCCAAAGCCTCATTACCAATTTGTCTTTCTTGCCAATTCACTGTAATTCTGACTTCACCTGTTGCACAACCATTAGGACATGCCACTGTTAATTTCCCATCAAGAAAAGTACTAATATCATCTGCGGCTATATTTCTTATGCCACCTGTGCGCGAACTCGTTGCTGTTTTATAACCACATAAAAGATTATGTTTGTCAGCAGTCGCTATATCTGTTGCAGAACAATTCGAAGTAGCATTTGAACAAACTGGCAAGGCCCCGACCGCACAGTCAAACGTAGTACTGTTAGGTAACAGATAGCCATCATTAAATACGCCTGGTTTATTTGAACGCATTCTTTCTGTTAGATTCTGGACAACACTCATCGCTTGTTGTTTCATATAGGATTGTTGCGTGCCTTTAAGACCCACAATTTGCAGACTTGCAACGCCAAGAATACCAATGGATAAAATTAAAGCAGCCACCATGATTTCTATCAGGCTGAAACCGGATTGTTTTGCAGATGCAATAGAGCTGTTATTACAACTCTTATTATTAAATATTTTATTCACGTATTTTCTCAAATTATTTTTATTTTATTTTGAAACTGATTATTTCAATCAGTCGACCGTTTAATATTCTCAAGATTAGTGAAGGTTATTACAATACAGTTCAAAAAATTGTAAAACCGATACTAATAGACGAAATACTAATACTGGTAAAATAGTTAATATGTAAGGTCGATTAGCATTGCTA
>JBALXO010000156.1:0-5118 GCA_036960615.1 Cocleimonas sp.
CAATCTTGAAAACTTAACATTGGAAGGCTTAGCGTTAGAAGGATGGCATTCAGAGAATAAGACTGGTTGCCATTTATCTTCTGCAGGGGTTTCTTGCTTAAGGCTATCATCCTTAATATCACTCGACATACTCCTTCAGCGATAAGCCCACCAAAATCCCTTGGTGATTTCAGCTCACGGCTTTTACTCGTTACTTCACCACTTAAAATCCCTAGGCTGCTGGTTATTTTATCATATTTACATATCTATAGATTGGTGGATTTATAACGAAGACAAAGCTGAGCTACAGCCCACGTAGCACGGGGGCTCTTTTTGCCCCCACGATGGAATTAAAACGAAGACAAACATAAGTTATTGATATTAAATATAAACCATCACAAATCTTAAACTGCGGATATCTATGAATCAATATAGCAATAGTTGACTCTCTAGCTTGGATATAGCAAACAACAAAGCTGCCTAGTATTGTATTTTCCACCCTTTAAATTCGCTACGGGAAAATTCAACGTCATTGCAATTTCCTTGAAAATACCAGAATGCATCGATCACATGAATTCACATAGGTTATGTTAATTATTATTTAACAGTAACTTACCACTATTTATATGTAACCGTTCATCTAGTGGAGTGGTTCAGTAGATTTGAGCCATCTAACAGGGTAAATGTCACTTAACTAATGCTTCAAAGCCACCTCTGAATCTTTCATATAAGTGTTTAAATATCATCGATTTCAATCTCAATTTCATATCTATCTTCTAACTTTGATGCAAAACCTAGATCCATTAACTCCGTTATACGAGCTAATGCCTGTTCGTACTCTTTATCTGTTCGGTTTTACTTGACTCACTACGGCAACCTTTGAAAGTGGTGATGCATTGTTTGTTGGCATGAAAGGAAGTGCATATTAAGTAGCAAGCTAACTGAGCTTGTAGGTAAGTACGTGCGCAGATCTGGAGTTGCAACTGAAGAGGCGTGTCATTTGCTTAGACATGCTACAGGTGCTCATATGCTGCAAGATGGCGCTGATATTCGATATGTACAAGAGATGTTGGACCATGAAGATATTAGCAGTTCCCAACTATATACCCATGTCACGATTAAAGACTTGAAAAAGGAAAACCAATCGAGCTTGAATACCGTTACTACATCAGTTCTAAAGAGCTAAGTGCCGATCAAGCTGCGATAGCAGTTCGAGAACATTGGGGCATAGAATCCATGCACTGGGTGCTTGATGTCAGTATCAGTGAAGGTGCATGTCAAATATACAACGCTCACGGGGCCGAAAATCTGTCATGCCTGCGTCATATGAGTTTGAATATGTTACGAGCAGAGTCGACCAAGATAAGCATTGTTGGAAAACAAAAACGATGCTTGAGGCGGTATTAAAGGCTGGTTTTAGCGCCAAGATTAAAAATTGAGCACTCATGCGGTAGCCCTAAGCAGCTGCTACCTGATTTCTAGTTTCGTTATATTTTGTCATTACTAGTCGGATACAATTTTCATATTATTCTGAAACAGCCATTGGTGATTATCTCTATTTTCATGAGTAACTTTTACATGGTCAAATATAATAATTTGTAAAAACTACAAAATAATCATATAAAAATATTCCATCTTTTATCATAAAATATAAATGCTATATTTATCAGTTGTTTATTTTTTTTGTTGCTTCGATTTAAATGTGGCATGCCTTTCGCTTTATTAAAATAGAATAGCTAATATTTAGGCATGTTTTTTATTAATGTTATATAAATTGACCCAATCTATTTATCGTAATGATGTGTTAATTGGAACGTTTTTATTGCCCCTATTTATTTCAGCGTAATATCATTCTATAAATTTTGTATTTAAGGAGATTAGAAATGGCTACAACAAAGGCAAAAAATCAAGACCCACAACAGAAAATTGAAGATGCTTATCATTTAGCTGAAGAAGCTACATCAGAGGCTGTTAAATCCGTGAAAGATAAAGCTAAAGAATCATTGGGTGAAGGCTCTGAAAAAGTTAAATCGGCAACAGCTCAATCTGAAAATATTATTAAAGAACATCCTTTATTAAGTGTCGGGTGTGCTTTTTTTGCGGGATGGGCGATTTCGAAACTTATAAAATAGCAAAGCGGTCGGAGGGATTTTATTATGGAAAACACAGAGAAAGAGTACAGTAAAGATAAAATCTCCGATGGCACCGAGACCGATCCTCACGCTAACTCAGATGAGGTGAACGTTAAAGTTGAAGAAATTAAAGATATTTTTAATAAGGTATCGAAATTAACTCAAGAGGTTGGACAGTGGTCAGAGTCTACAGTCCAACTTTTCTTTATTGAAATATTACGAAATGTTGCCGCAGCAAAAAAGTTCTTTGTTTGCCAGCTTTTATTTATTCCGTTATTAGTTCTCTTTATCTTCAGTTTATGTGTTTGCACCGGGATCATGATCTACAGCATCACTCACAGCATATTTATTGGGTTAGGGATATTTCTACTCGCAATGATGTTGGTTTTAGTTGGCTTAATTTATTGGCAAAAACGGCTTATTCGTTTTTTTGGCTTCAAAGACACAGTCTCCCAATTAAAGGAGGGTATCGATGTCATCTCTAAAGCATCTAAATCATTCGATTAAGTTAACGCGTATGCAGGGTAAGTACTCCGTTAGACAGTGCGAGTTAACCCTTAATTTATTACTGTATTCTGTCAAAAAACAGACACAAAAGTATCCTTTTGGGGTCACTGTTGGTGTCACCATAGCCACGATTGTTTTTGCTCGGTATAGGAAAAACATTAAATCTCTTTACCCTATTGCTTCTCTAAGCCTTAATTATGTTAAGCAATATCGCAATTCAAAAATAAATAGTAAAATCCAATAAATCATGATGATAGCCATTAACTGACCCCCGTAATATTATCGAATAAATACTTGGAACTGTAGCAGGGCGAGATCGTGAACGTTTTTTGAACAATTCAACGCACTATTTGGCGTTAACATTCAGCTATGATCTTATACTCCCTTTTTTCGGGAGCACACCATGCATATTGACCACTTCAAAGAGACTTTACAAACAATAATAGACCAACGCCAAGGGGCTAAAGTGACCTATTGCCTTTTTGAGGTACTGTTTGATTCACTTTGTGCCGTTGTCGCGGGTGCTAAAGGCTGGTTTGATATTCGAGAATACATACTCGGACATCATGATTGGTTTAATAACAACAACCTATTCGTGAGTGGCATTCCCACCAATGACACTATTGCTCGTATCATATCAACCATTGAACCAGAACAGTTTCACCAGTGTTTTATCAACTGGATGTCATCGATACACACCCTTACCGAAGATCAAGTGATTGCTATCCATGGTAAAACGCTTCGAGGGTCATACAATCTTGAAGACAGAGCCAGTACCATACACATGATCAGTGCCTATGCTTCATCAAACAAATTAGTGCTTGGGCTACTTAAAACAGAACAAAAAGTAATGAGATAACCGCCATCCCTGAGTTGATAAAGATGTTAGATATCAAAGGGACTTTAGTGAAAATTGATGCTATGGCTTGCCAAACAAAGATAGCAAAAACCATTGCAGAGCAAGGCGGTGACTATCTGCTTGCCGTTAAAAGTAACCAAGGAAAGCTGCGCGAAGCAATAGTGACAGCCTTTTCTTTCCAGCGAGCCAACAATACGGACAAACCCACAATTGAACACGGTCATAGGCGTATAGAGTCTCGACAGTGCTATGTTGTTGAAAGTACAAACTTGGTTGGTGACTTTTAAAGAGTCCATCGATATTGGGTTTTTGCTCATGTTAGGTATACCCAATTCAAAATGTATTCATCATCAGTATAGTCACTCTGAAGTAGCACTACTTATTTGTATCATCTAAATAAAGGTCACTAAGTCAGGTTATAATGCAACTTGTACGCAAAGGAGCAATAGCCGTATTCCCTTATTAGCGTTGCGACATTGGGTAAATTTTTACGTAAGATTTCAGCGGCTTTAAATTCTGGCATATCAAGCTTATTGGTATCGTCTCCAGCCTCCATTCTAATTAAGCATGTTCTCATCTCAGCGAATGAGAAAAGGGTTAATCCTATCGAAAAATAGGGTCCAGCAAAGTCCCTGATGGCTTCTTCACTGCCCGATGCGACAACATAAATGACTCCTTCACCAGTCGCAAAATATTCACAAAAACCGATAATGTCTTGCTTCATAACGCCCCCATTCATCATAAAAATGATCATCTGTATTGATACGTTCATCAATCACATCATTCACTCAAATCACAAACTCAACAACCGTATCTCCCGCATCAGGGATCAACATCTTCATGATTTTCATTGATTGCGGTGACAGAAAATACTGATACTGCCTAATATTAAAACTCGAAAACTTCAACTGAGTCCCATCAAGGGTATCTTTATTCTCCGCACGCGTTACAGCTTCCGCTCGACTTACTCCTTCATCTAGATAGCACTGGAGCACCTTCTCACGCACTTGATCAAACGTATCAGAAAAGTGCTTCATAAAGGTAATAGCTAATACATATTCTTTAAATTCAGACGCATCCATATGACCACGCAAAATATCAGCACTTTCCCACAGGAAAGACTCAAGCGCGTGAAGGGAGAGTTTGTTCGTCATGTCTTACGTCCATGTATAAGAAGCAAAAAACAGGATGCTGTGCCCAATAATGCTGGTAACGCTAAGGTATTGTATATGGGAATTCAGTTTACTGTTAACAGGCATACTTAATAATGAGGATATCGGCAGCTAATAGATTAACAGTCTTGTTATTGATGCTTTTAGCGAATGTGAATTCTAAGGTCGTATCCCATTCTTTTTTGCCATACAAAGATATTTGCAAAACGCTTTTACGTAGCTGAGCCACTAGTAATGCTTTATTTTGCTGGATTCATTGAGAAAAACATAGGAATTTTATAGGCAAAAACAAAACAAAGACAATCTTTTAAGCTTAAGAATCAATTATATAGATTATTTTTAAGCGGCTTTCACAAAACGATTGTCTTCGTTGAGTTCAAATAGTCTTCGTTTTAATTTCATCATTACACTTGTGCAGCGACAATAGAGTTTGCCCGTAAGTAGAAAATGAGACAATAAAGTTTGCCCG
>JBALXO010000157.1:0-5103 GCA_036960615.1 Cocleimonas sp.
CCTACTTTTATGAGGTTTTGCAAACCTCACTCTTCGAGTAGTCGTCGCTGCGCTTCAACATTGTCTCGCTAAAGCTCGGCTTACCATTTCTTCAATTTTTCTATTTACAGCTAATCAGAAAACCCTACTTGCCTTGGGTGTTTTAGCTTAAAATCAAACCTTAAGCATTCATTACAATAATAAAATTAAACTTGATGCAGATTATCCAGAAAAAATGGTTTCAACTAGTAGCCTCTTTTACAATTGGTGCATTACTGGGTGTTTGGCAATATATTCCTGCAGCAAAATCTCTACCATCTGATATTAGTTCATCAAAAGCACAATCCATTATCTCGAAGCTTTTACCAACAAAACTCAATAAGACTGCATTAAAGGATACAGCCGCAATTGAGCCATTGTTGGCTCTTAAACCTCCTGAAAAAGATGCCTCAGTTCATGAGTGGTACGATTTTGCCTTATCACTTGATGATCTAGACCTAGGTAAACGTTATGGTAATCGCGGTCAAACAACGCCTATGCTTAGCTGGTATGCCTACATAGCAAAGTATAAGCCTCAAGCTATCTACAAGTTATATAACCAAGGTAAATTAGGCAATATTAAATTTGAGCATTTACTCCAGTTCGGATTTTTAAAGTATTGGGATGAGTACGTAAATGATGTGGATAAATTACTACTCAGTGAAAACCAGACAGTACTAAGCATGGCTTACGAAAAAGGAGTCGACGTAACTAGAAGACGAGTCTCTCAAGCTTTTTTCAAAGTGAGTAATGATGATTTTTCATCGCATAATCCCAACTTAGAAATTGAAAATCTACTGTTTGCGATGAAATCCATGACGGATGATGAAAAGGTACGTGTTAAAGAAATCCTAGAAATGGGAATATTCGATATTGATCCACGCTTTCTGTACCACTTGAAACTATCAGATATTTTTGCAGATGACTCAACTAACGAAGCACTTGTGGCACTCATCGAAAAGTACGCCAAAAGAGGTAGTTATGATCGGCGTTCGATGTCCATATATATGGTAGATGGTGCTATTTTAGGTAATAAAAAATATATTGAGACAATGGTGAAAGACCTTGAAACTAATGCAAAACAACCCACTAATTTTTATTGTGCAGCATGTGGTATTGCTCTTTCTGCTGATGGGTTAATGGCATATCCGTTAATAAACGCATCTAAAAAAGGTAAAGTTGAAGTTAATGCAAACCCAGATGGACAATTCATCCTCTCAAGAAAGAGTCTTTGGTAATGAAAAGATTATTACCATTATTCAAAGCAGTTTTTCCTGATCATTCCTCTGTACAGAATAGTCATGAAAAAAATAACGATGGGATAGACCCCTACCCGTCAAATCTAGAATTTATCTTGGGTGCATTGTTTTTAGTCGTCATTGGGTTTTTAGGCTCTCAAAAAATCATTCATGTTGTATCGGATTCATCATCAGCAGTTAATATTTATTCCTTGAGCGACTCTGCCTGTTCTAGTGGTTTACGTTTACCTTTTATTGAATGCTCAAAACCTATCCAAAATCTAGAGTCAGTCAAAGAGGTAAGTGAACTAAGTAAGCCAACAGAAAATATTAGTGAAGAGCTTGTCGTTGAGATAGAAAAGAAAGAAATTATTCCGAATAAATACCCTCTAATACATGATATGGATCAAAGTGATACGGCTTTACCATTACGTAAACAGTTCGCTCATTTACCCAACTTAGCAACTGCATTAAATAAATTAAAATGGAATGATGGCAGTGAAGAGGATGCAGTGCGTTTACTCACTATTGCTAGCACCTTAGTATATGGAAGACAGCGTGAAGCACACTTAGAACAATCTGCAATGGCTCGACTTTTAAGTCCTGTGTGGAATAGCTATCCTGATTTAGTCGCTGCATCACATTGTTTATATTGCGGTCAGTTTTTTAGCAATGTACTTAAACCCTTTATGACTGAGGGCACAGAGAATAAAGACCATTTGAATGCTCTGGCTACAGCACATCCTCGTTTCTTGAATGCTATTTATCAATCAGGTCAAATTGAAATAGACAAAATCAATGATATTGCGAAGTTACAAGCTGAACTTTCGTCTAGTGGTGATGCAGCTACGGCTAAATTCATTGGTGAAATTTTATTTAAGAATAAAAATATCGACCTCCTGCATCATTGGTCATCAAAAGGCTGGAACGGCAGTTACGCCATCAGTGAATACAATAAGCTAATACAGCTACCCCAGAATCTTATTATCGATGCATGGCAACGCGGTGTTTCCCGTGGGACTGACAATGCAGTTTTGACTCGTTATTTAATCTCAACGGGATATCGGCCCGCATTACGTTGGTTATTATGGTTTCATTCAGGGAATCTAAGCTACTTTAAGAATCGACAACATCAACACGCTAAAGATCGTTACAACGATTTTCTCACTGCAGAGTATATTGAGTTTCCAAAAGACAGTTATAGTGACTTAACTGGTTTTTACAGCAAAAACTGGAAAGATATACATTGGAATGAATCTAGAAAAAAATGGATATTTAAAAAGAAGTCTTAATTCTATTAAGTGAAATTCCCAATTTCTGCCAACACTGTCGTCGCATAAGTACCTTGAGGTAATGAAAACTCTAATACCACGGTTTCTGAATCTAGCATTTGATACTCAATATTTTTCAAACTCAAACGCAATGAGCGTCGTTCCTGCTTTAGACCATTAACTTCAAGACCTTCGGATAATATATTGAATTTACTCGCTATTTTTTCCTCTAATTCTAAAATCGTATGTTGCGAGCTTAGTCGACCTCGACCCCATAATGAGCCACTTGGATTAATATCATGTGCAATTACGCGTTGTATGATTTCATCGTCTAATGCTTCATCGTGCTCTTGATTAAAACAAGAGTTCGAACCATTCAACATGTACACATCTCCAGCGACCGCTTGATTCCAACTGCCATCTGCAACGCGTGCCGATAAAATATGATTGAAAATCCATGAGCGCGCCGCTGATAAATAGATACTGCGCTTATTGCGATCTTTAACTTTAAATTCGCCCGAAAACCATTGCTCCGCTTTGTTTACATTAAAGCCTCCATGACCGAAACGTTGCGCGCCATAATAGTTAGGCACGCCCTGCTCTTTGATACGATGAATAGTTTCAGCGAGTTCGGTTTCTGAACCTTTAAATTCACGCAGAGTCAGTTTGAATTGATTACCTTTTAAGGCACCACGTTTCAGTTTTCTATCGTGACGATGTTCTTCTAGAATTTGAACTGATTGCAACTCTTGGTTTTCTAGTCCTGCTTGCCAATCAGGTGCTTCACGTCCTGGCATTTGTACGCTAAACCATTGTGTGGTGATTGCATTACGATCTTTCATGCCAGCATAACTGACGTCTCGACGTGGCACTTCAGCGATTTGGGCGAGGCTTTTTGCTACCCAGTCAGTATTCTCACCACTTTTTCTAATCTTGAGCCAAACGTGTTCGCCTTCACCTGATGGAGTAAATTGCTGGATCTCATCAACTTGAAAATCATCATTACTACTGCGAATTTTCCCTGACAAATTACTCGCAGTATTTACTTTTTGAAAGTTAGATTTGGATGAGGATTCTGATGGTTCTTGAGTTGTTTGGGTATGATCTTTCATGCGCGCGATTATAGAGAGGAAAACAAAATAGAACTAATAAAAAGATATTCACTTATTTTTATGGTTTTAAATTTTCTATTAAATAATAAAACTACCCTTCAATTCTGTCTCAGCTGACGTTTTTTTTGTAATTAAGCCCTACTCATATGATGATATTTTACTCTGACCTTTAAGCTCCATCACCCTAAGAATCATTCTTATCACTGTACGTGTCATTCTGATTATTCTTATCATTCTCGGGAGTATTATCCTTATTCTATGACATCAGATACACAAATTATCAATTACTCAGGACAATCCCTCAATGCTCAAAAATCAATTTTCTTATATGAAATTAATACCATTATTGTTTATTACTATTATAGGCTTTTCAAGCTCACTACTACATGCAAAAAGCATAACAGGCGCTGTATACACTGCCACTAACCATGCTGAAGAAAACTCGATAATCGCTTATCAGCAATTTGATGATGGAACTCTCAATAAAATAGGTGAATACAAAACGGGAGGCAAAGGCACAGGATTTGCTGAGTTGTCTGGTATGGCTTACGATCCTGGAGCAGGACACCCTGGTTCCGATGGTTTTGATCCTCTAGAATCTACCTACGCTTTGTGGAGAACTCCAGATAATAAAAATGTTCTGGTAGTAAATGCTGGTAATGGAACAGTAAGTTCTTTGCGTGTAAATAAAGACTTTAGTTTAACTTTAAATAATGTTGTAGAGGCTGGGGATATTAATCCTTTGGCAATCGCAACATTCGGTAAAATTGTCTATGTTGCTAGTTTGGGTAAGAGTAATACGCATCCTGGAAATTTAAAGGGATACATAATCAGCGATATAGGTATCTTATCACCTATATTTTATTCTGAAATATCCCTTAAAGGACGCCCAGCTAGTGTTGAATTTACTCCTGATGGAAAGTTTCTTATAACCGTCGAGGTCATAACTGGTGCGATCCATTCATATAAAGTTTTAGATGATGGAACGCTTTTACGTGTCTCTACTATTCAATCTCCACTTACTAGAGGTGACAGGTTTTTACCCATTCCTATTGGGACTAAAATAGTAGCTAAAGAAGGAAAGCAATTCTTACTCGTGACTGAAGCCCGTCTTGTAAATACAAAGGGTAGGTTTAAAACTGTTTCCAAAGAAAACAAGGAAAAATACCCCTTTCAAGCAAAATACGAAGGACAAACTGGGTCAGTAACTTCCTATGAAATTAATCAATACGGAAAACTAAGCATTGTTTCACCTGATGTAATGGCGGGTAAAGAGATGTGGGGTGGACAACAAACGACCTGTTGGATAACAGCTTCAAGAAACGGACAATTTGCTTGGGCAACAAATCCATTAACGTCTAGCATTTCAACTTTCGAACTCGATAAACAAGGAAAATTAAAGTTATCAGAAGAAATTGCTTATCAAGACCCTGACTACAATGAATATTATACAGATATGGATAT
>JBALXO010000158.1:0-5103 GCA_036960615.1 Cocleimonas sp.
AGGGGGGTGTCTTTTAATACATTTAAACCCATAAAAAGACGATTGGACATAAATGTAATATTTCTCGACGTAGTTGATGTTCAGTCTATTCACTAGAATAGATTCATCAACTACAAACAGGAATACAAAATGAATCCTTTAAATACATTACTTGTAAAAGCTGCCCAAAATGATCAAGCGGCTTTTCAACAACTTTATCAAGAAGCATCACCTAAGTTACTCGCTTTAAGTTTACGTTATATGAATTATGACAACGAAGGAGCTGAAGATGTTCTACAAGAAGCCTTTATCAAAATCTGGAACAAAGCCGATAAGTTCGACTCTAGTAAAGGTTTAGCGATGACTTGGATGGCAAGAGTTGTGAGAAACCAAGCGTTTGATCGCTTGCGTAGCTATAAATCACGTCCTGAGTTAGTTGAAGAAGCTGATTATGAAAGTATCGAATACAGGGCTAAAGACTTAGAGCCAGAACTACAGAATTCACATACTCAACAAATTTCAGTATTCAACGAAGTTATGGAAACATTGCCTGAAAACCAACGCGAATGTGTAACACAATCTTTAGTTTATGGTCGTTCACATTCAGAGATTGCTGACAGAATGCAAATACCACTTGGCACTGTTAAAGCTTGGTTACGCCGTAATTTGAGAATTATTAGAGAAGAAATGTCAGATACAACAGCTTACGGATGTCACTAAATCCTAGTCCGTATTTCATATACGTATTGTAGTTAATAAATAGCTGAGCCGAAGCGCAGTGATGCTGACCTTAGAGGTAAATATCAGTGGTGTGACAAAATCTGTTTTATATGTAAGCGTGCCATATTTAAGTGCGGATATTCTGGCTGTTGTTCCGCATAGAATGAAGACAAATCGGTGCCGGCCAACACGATAGCATCCACCCCATGACGGTTTTTAATATCATCAGCCAAATAATTAAAGTACTCCATTTCGGGAATTGTCCCTTGTTTTCCATGGAGCGCGATATCCATATACATATTATGCACTTTCTCTTGTTCGTCTGGACTAAGCTGTACCACAATACTTTCTGGAACTGCGCCGTATATATCCGTTGTCATTACAGCTTTGGTGCCAAAAACAGCGACTTTTTGTATACCTTGAGACTTTATTGTCGAGGCAACAGTATCTAGGGCGCTAACTATCTGGCCTTTTGCTACTTCTTTGATTTCTTTTATAGCTATGTGCGGGGCTATTGCGGTAACAGAAACGTTTACTGCACCAGCATCAAACAATTCGTTGGCTAACCCCCCTAAATACTTTCCTATTTCTTGAGTATTCCCAGAAGCTATATGAGCGAGTACAGTGTTAACTTCAGCATGATTGAAAACAAGTCTGAGAGATTTTTCGTTTTCTTTAGTGTTCTTTAGAATTTGCTCGTAGTAAAAAATGCCAGCTCGAAAAGCAAGACCACCGATAAGTCCTATTTTGATAGTCTGACTTTGGAATGTTTGGTCGCTCATTTGCATAAAGCCATTTACCTTATTATTTTGTTCCAGTGTTAAATAGAGCTACAAAAAATCATTAAAAAGGTAGGGGGTGTCATTTTAGTATTTAATTATGCTAAACACCCTAATAAATCAAATTCACCCTATCTTCACCCAACACTTTCTTTAGCTGCTTAATGCCTTCATCCGCCAATGGCGCGCTGACATCAGAACCCAAACGCAACCGCGCAGTCTCATTTTCTGTTTCGTATGATACAAATACGGGGCAATGACCCGCGTTACTATTAGGATTGTCGCTGCTAGCGTCATTTGATAACTTATTCGGTAAAAGCTCATCCAGCTTATCCAATAATCCATTCGCCGTTTGGCTCTTATCAATTTTGATATTTAAGCTTCTGAGGAATTCATTGCGTGCGCCTTCGATATCGTGCAATTGATTAGCATAAAATCGTACGTCATTTGTTCCATAAATGGTGTTTAAGGTACCTTCAATGACAAGCAGCTCATCTTTTATAAGAAGATGTTCAAACGTCTCAATATTTTTATCAAAAAGACGGAATTCATAATACCCCGTTTTATCTTCTAACATTATATTCGCCATCTTGCCTCGGTCAGTAGTCCTGATACCCACACTTGAGATAAGACCGACAATAGTAATAGGCTTTTTCTGATATTTTTCCCTACCGTCATCATCATTCATTTGCTTTAAGGTTCGTGAACGAAGCTGTTCCACTTCTTCCTCGTAAGCATTGATAGGATGTCCTGACATATACAAACCAAGCGCATCTTTTTCCAACTTTAGACGGTATTTATCTTCCCACTCTTCTAAATGTGGGGTGACTTTTTCATCTTGTGAAACCATCGTCGAGCCGCCGAATAAATCGTTCTGGCCGACGTCTTCATCACGATGTTGTTGACTAGTCATACGTACGATTTCTGGCAAGCCTTCCATTTAGCTATTGCTGTTTGTTCCAAGCTTGTCGAATGCTCCGCCACGTATCAACGTTTCTAAAATACGTTTTGATATCTTGCGGGACTTAACGCGTTGGCACATTTCAGCCATTGATTTGAAAGGCCCGTTTTTGTCGCGCTCTTCAATGATCTCGCCAATCGCACTTTCACCTGCACCTTTAATTGCACCTAAACCGAAAATAACATTGCCTTCATTTTCGCTAATAAAACGATAAGATGAGCGATTGATATCTGGCGGTACCACCTCTAAATTTAGCTGACGACAATCATCGACAAAGGTTACGACCTTCTCGGTAGTATCCATATCTGCCGACAAAACCGCAGCCATAAACGCCGCAGGATAATGCGCTTTTAGCCAAATCGTTTGATACGAAACGAGAGCATAAGCCGCCGAGTGAGATTTGTTAAAACCATACTCAGCGAACGTCTCCATTAAGTCGAATATATCAGTCGCGGTTTGCTCTTCAACGTTATTTTTGATCGAGCCTTCCATGAAGATACTACGTTGCTTCGCCATCTCTTCTGGCTTCTTTTTGCCCATCGCACGGCGCAACATGTCAGCGCCACCGAGTGAGTAACCCGCCAGCACCTGAGCAATCTGCATTACCTGCTCTTGGTAAACGATGACACCGTAAGTAGTATTCAGTAAGGGTTCTAAATCAGGATGTTGATAGGTAACCTTGGTGAGACCATTCTTACGATTAACGAATTCATCAACCATGCCTGACTGCAACGGCCCCGGTCGATACAAAGCAACCAGCGAGATAATATCTTCAAACACATCAGGCTGAAGACGCTTGATTAGTTCCTTCATGCCGTGCGACTCTAACTGGAAAACCGCTGTGGTTTTTGCCGCACGCAATAGATCAAATGATTTCTTATCATCTAAGGGAATATCTTCAATCCTAATCGCATCTTTGCCTTGCGTTTCGCGCAATACATTAATGCTCTTAACTGCCCAATCGATAATCGTCAGATTACGCAAACCAAGAAAGTCGAATTTAACCAAACCCACCGCTTCAACGTCATCTTTATCGAATTGCGAAACAATGCTGCCGCCTTCTTCACAATACAGCGGGGTGAAATCAACCAAGGTACTCGGCGAAATTAAAACACCACCCGCATGTTTACCGGCGTTTTTGGTTAAACCTTCGAGTTTAAGCGCCAAGTCCATTAAGCCACGGACTTCATCATCTACTTCATAAAGCTCTTTAAGGTCAGGTTCTTGTTGCATCGCCTTAGTGAGCGTCATCTTTATTTCAAACGGAATCAACTTTGCGATGCGATCTACAAAACCGTAAGGGTGGCTCAAGATTCGGCCACAATCACGCACTACCGCTTTTGCCGCCATTGAACCGTAAGTAATGATTTGCGAAACCTTGTCGCGACCGTAAGTGCGAGCTACGTAATCGATTACGAGTTCGCGTTTATCCATACAAAAGTCGATATCGAAATCAGGCATCGACACACGCTCAGGATTCAAAAAACGCTCGAATAAAAGGTCGTATAACAACGGATCAATATCCGTAATTTTTAAAGCATAAGCGACCAACGAACCTGCACCCGAACCACGACCTGGACCGACCGGAATATCATTGTCTTTCGACCATTGAATAAAGTCCGCAACAATCAAGAAGTAACCGGGGAAACCCATGCCGTTGATAACGTCCAGCTCGATTTGCAAGCGCTCATCATAAGCGATGCGTTTTTCAGCAAAGACTTCGGGGTTGTTTAAAATACTCTCATCGAAGATATCTTGATAACGAAGTTCCAAACCCTTTACAGATTCTTCTGCAAAGAATTCTGCTTCGGTCATACCCTCAGGAATCGGGAATGCAGGTAAATAGTTCTTACCCAAAGTCAGCGTGACATTACAACGCTTGGCAATTTCAATCGTGTTTTGTATCGCTTCGGGTATATCCGAAAACAACTCATGCATTTCTGCAGCAGTGCGTAAATACTGCTGTTCGCTATAAATTTTAGGGCGGGTATTATCGCCTAAGGTGTAACCGCTATTGATACAAACACGCGCTTCATGCGCTTCAAAATCCTCTTTAGTAATAAAACGGGAATCGTTTGTTGCCACTACGGGAATTTTATTAGCATCAGCGAGCGCCACTGCTGCATGCAGATATTCGTCTTCACCTGGTCGACCAGTGCGTTGTAATTCCAAATAATAACGCTCAGGAAACACACTTAACCATTCGCTTAAACGCGTTTGTGCTAAGGCTTTATTTCCTGCTAATAGTGCATGACCAACATCGCCATCACGACCGCCAGAAAGCATGATAACGCCATCGCTATATTCATGAATCCAACTTCGTTGTACGCGTGGCACACCGAGTTTCTGCCCTTCCATATAAGCGCGAGAAATTAGTTTAGTAACGTTTTTATAACCCGCATCATTTTGGCAGAGCAAGATAATGTGATAAGTCAGATCATCATCGTCTTCATCGACGAGTAACACATCCACACCAAAAATCGGTTTAATCCCAGCTGCTCGCGCCGCCCGATAAAACTTCACCATACCAAACAGATTATTCTGATCCGTCATCGCAACTGCCGGCATCCCGCCCGCTTCAACCGCAGGCATCAACTGCTTAATACGAATCGTACTATCGACTAGTGAATATTCGGTATGCAGACGTAGGTGAACAAAGGACAT
>JBALXO010000159.1:0-5074 GCA_036960615.1 Cocleimonas sp.
GGGATACGACCTTGGTCATAAGCTAAGTAATTATAAGCAGCAGGTAAATCACCTTTACTAATAGAAGGTGATATTTCTAATGGAGGTACAATTTTGCCAGGCTCATAAATTTTAAGATTGATTCTTCCGTTAGTGACTTCCTTAAGTGTTTTTGAAACACGTGCAATAGGGTCACCTAGTGCTGGCCAACCTGTATTAAAGGTTGCTTGTACTTTCCAACGAATCTTATCTTCCGCGTTCGCTGTTGTATGTGCAACAGTACTTAGACATACAGCAGTGACTAGTGCAACTCCTGATGACTTACTTAATATTTTTTTTAGTAGTTTCATTTGTTCTCCTTAACTTTGTTCATGATTAATATTAGAAGCGCATTAAAACTAAAATGCGCAGCTTCTAGATGCGAGCTTCTAAACCCTCTGATTTTTAGGCAAATCTATTTTTGTATGATTTAGTCTAGGTCAGATAATTAATAATTTCAACTAAATGATATTATTTTTATCATTTAGTTGATTTAGATGTGAAGCTAAGGTAGTTTTATTGATAAACAAATAACATTAAACAATAATAAATCTGACATTTAATGCGACAATAAGAGTCTTCACTTTAGACTTTTCAGTAGTTCAGCTAAAATCACCTCGCAATTCATGCAAGCAAGCAACGAAGTATGTTTTTCTCATTACCACTTGTTTAAAAGCAATAGGAACTTATCCAAACATGACTGATCAAAAACCTACCCGTAACTCACCTCGTCGTATTCTTGAGATTATTGAAGCGATCTGTCAAAACCCTCAATCAGCGAATGCCTCTCAATTATCTAAGTCGCTTGATATTCCTGCCCCAACGATTTATCGCTGGTTAGATACGTTATGTGAAGAGGGTTTCATTGCCGCGCATACTTCTGGATACTATGTACCTGGTGAACGTTTTAGAAACATGATGCTAACCAGCTTGCAATACGAACCAAAAGTCACAGAACGACGTTCAATTTTGAGATCACTCTCTGAAAAAATCAATGAGACTGTCAGCCTCTCTATTCCTCACGGAACTAAGCTAATTTATTTTGATCGCATGGAATCTCACTGGCCATTTCAAGTTAACTTAAAAGTAGGCGCCCCATTACCTTTGCATTGTTGTGCATCTGGAAAGCTTTACCTTTCAACCTTAGAACCCGAAGTTGCCTTAAACATTTACGAAAAGATAGCCAAAGTAAAACCCGCCAGAAATACTATCGTTACTTCTAATGAGTTTATAAAAGAACTCGCTAAAATCCGTAAACAAGGTTATTCGATTGATAATGAAGAATGGTTTGATGATATGGTCGGTGCAGCTGTACCAGTGTTTGATGAGAATGGTACGATGATAGCCAGCTTATCTACGCATGCATTAGCCACAAGAAAAACCATTGAAAACCTACAGGATGAAATTCCTTTAATGACGAATGCCGTTAAAGAACTAAAAACTTGCCTAATCTCTCAATAAATTTTCTTGATAGTCTCTCGGATTTACCAATCAGTTCAATTCATATTGAATTAAAATTCAAATTAAAAAAAACTCTATTTGAAATATTTAAAAGTATTCCTAATAAAAAAATAAATGTAACTAATTGATAATATTTTTCTCAATTAATTCTTGATAATACTTCTGTTAAATGAAAGAATAATTCTCATTGAATATAAACCTTTTTATATAATTTCTAAATCTTTCAGAAAATTATAAAGAATAGATATCGGAGAACGGCATGAGTGAAGCTAATCAAATGAGTGAAATCAAAAATTTTATCAATGGTCAATGGGGCTCAAATGATGGTTTGGAAACTGTGCCGTTAATAAACCCATCCACGGGTAAAGAGATTAATAAAGTCCCAATGTCTACTCCTGAAGTTTCTAACCAAGCAGTTCAAGCTGCGGCTGATGCTTATCCTGCATGGCGTGCAACTCCACTGCCTAAACGAATGGATTATCTTTTTAAGATAGTTCACTCGATGCAAGAAAACCTTGAAGAGTTAGCTCAATCAATAGCAGTCGATCAAGCAAAACATATTGCGGAAGCTCGAGGCGAGGTTGGAAGAGTTATCGAAATAGTTCAGATGGCTTGTAGTATTCCAACCTTAATGCAAGGCGAAACTATTCAAGGGATTGCAACCAACATCAATGGACGCGTTATCAAATCTCCACTAGGTGTTTTTTGTGGTGTTGCGCCGTTTAACTTTCCTGCTTTAGTATTCGGCTGGTTTATTCCTGTCGCTATTGGCACAGGTAATACCTTTGTTTATAAGCCTTCTACTGACTCACCTCTGTTCATGCAAAAAATGATGCAATTATTGTCTGACATTGGTTTACCTGATGGCGTAGTCAACGTCATACATGGTGAACGTGAAGTTGTTGAAACATGGTACGAGAATGATGACGTCGCTGGTGTGTGTTTGGTAGGCTCAACACCAACGGCTAAAGCAATAGCTCAAGGTTGTGGGCGTAACGGCAAGAAAACCATGTTGCTCGGCGGTGCTAAGAACTTCTTGGTTGCGATGGAAGATGCACCAATGGATTTATTGATCAGAGAGATTCTGATGTCTGGTTATGGTTCTGCAGGTCAACGCTGTTTAGCAGTGTCAAACATAGCTGTAGTTGATGAGATTTATGATGAATTTGTTGAGAGATTAATCGCAGCATCAAAAGAAATTACTCTAGGTGATGCAAGAGATGCGGATATTATAATGGGTCCTGTGATCTCGGCAAATGCCAAGGGTCGCATCCTAAACTATATCGAGATAGGCCAAAAAGAAGGGGCTACTTTAGCACTTGATGGTCGCAATCCAAGCATACCAGATGCCAATAAAAACGGTTATTTTGTTGGTCCGACAATCTTTACTGATGTAACTCCCGGCATGCAAATTGCCAAAGAAGAAATTTTTGGTCCAGTACTCAGCATTATCAAAGTGGGCTGTATTGATAGCGCATTAAAGATGATCAGCGATCACGATATGGGTAACGGAGCTTGTATATTTACCCAAAACACTTTTTATACTGAGAAATTTATCAACGAAGCTGACGTTGGTATGGTGGGAGTCAATGTGGGTGTTTGTGCACCTCATCCATATCTACCTTTCGGTGGAATCAAGAATTCATTAGTCGGCAATAATAAGGTTCAAGGTAAAGACGCAGTAGACTTTTTTACTCAAAACAAAGTCGCTACTGTACGCAGCGTTAATCCCAAAGACGATGGTTCTGGAATAGCAAAACCAAGTGATCCTAGCATTCGTAGTTGTGTAGCGGGTTAAGCTAACAAATGACTAACTCTTCATCAAATCATCACGTTTATAACAAGGAGTTTGACTACATCATTGTAGGCGCTGGCTCTGCGGGTTGTGTGTTAGCGAATAGATTATCAGCTGACCCTAAAAATAAAGTATTAGTGCTTGAAGCTGGGACATCAGATACCAACCCTTGGATTCATGTACCAGTGGGATATTTTAAAACCATGCACAATCCAAAAACCGATTGGTGTTATCTGACTGAACCCGACAAAGGAATTAATAATCGTCGTTTGCAATGGCCACGAGGAAAAGTTTTAGGAGGTTCAAGTTCATTAAATGGACTTCTATATGTGCGTGGTCAAGCAGAAGACTTTGATCGATGGGAAGCGTTAGGTAATAAAGGTTGGTCTTACAATGAAGTCCTGCCCTATTTCAAAAAGTCAGAAGACCAAGAACGTGGAGTCGACAAATACCATGGTGTTGGTGGTCCACAAAAAGTCTCTGATTTACGTATCCGTCGGCCTATTGCCGACTTCTTTATCAAAGCTGCAGAACAAGTGGGAATACCACTCAATTCTGATTACAACGGTGCAAAGCAAGAAGGCGTTGGGTATTTTCAACAAACGGCCTATAAAGGCTTTCGCTGGAGTACTGCACGAGGTTTTTTACGCCCTGCAATGAAACGCCAAAACGTTACCGTATTAACCAAAGCTCACACAAATCGGATACTCTTTGAAGGTGATCGCGCAGTTGGCGTTGAATATCTAAAAAAAGGAAACCTTCATCGAGTTAAAGCCAATAAAGAAGTGATTCTTTCAGCGGGTGCTATAGGCTCACCACAAATCCTGCAACTTTCTGGTATTGGTTCAAAAGAGCTATTAAACAAACACAACATTCCGGTAGTGAAAGAGCTAGCTGGAGTAGGTCAAAATCTGCAAGATCACCTGCAAATAAGATTAGTATTCAAAACGAGTCTGCGCACCTTAAATGACGAGCTCAATAGCTACTTTAAACAATTTAAAGTAGGACTTCAGTATATATTTAACCGTACGGGGCCTCTGACCTTAGCAGCCAGTCAGGTAGCTATTTTTACCAAGTCCAATCCCAAGGTTGCTCGTTCAGATATTCAGTTTCATATGCAACCTCTGAGTGCCGATAAACCTGGAGATGGGGTGCATAATTTCTCTGCTTTTACTGTGTCCGTTTGCCAGCTTCGTCCTCATAGTTATGGACAACTTGAAATCAAATCTACAAATCCACAACAACACCCCGCAATTCATCCAAATTACTTATCGGATAAACGCGATCAACAAGTAGCTATTGATTGTATAAAAATTGCCAGAGCCATTGCTGAAGCACCTGCTTTAAAAGAACACATCGTAGATGAATATGTACCTGGCAAAGAACATCAGAGTGACAAAGAATTATTAAACGTCGCACGCGAGCACAGCCAAACAATTTACCATCCCACCAGTACCTGCAAAATGGGTAATGATGAAATGTCAGTTGTAAATGATCGATTGCAAGTACACGGAATTCAAGCATTACGTGTCATTGACGCCTCTATCATGCCTGAAATCACTTCAGGAAATACTAATGCACCAACCATCATGATAGCTGAGAAGGGTTCAGATATGATCCTGGAAGATAATGCTTGATCGAATAATATTTACACGAAAATCTCTAATAACTTATAAAACAGACTGAAACATAAATAGGAGTAAGCAATGGCATGTCAATATTACGCCCCCTGTGAACACGGCGCCGAAAGTTTTACTATCGATATACCAAAAGTAACTTTTGGCCGTGGTGTATTGCATG
>JBALXO010000012.1:0-19457 GCA_036960615.1 Cocleimonas sp.
GTTAATATCGTTTTATTTAAAAATTTCATCGGTGTATCTCCATTTAGTTAAAGTTCAATTATTCGCTACGAATACCGTAGCGTTAGATGAATAATAGAGTTATTAACTTAGCTGAAACTTAGTTGTACACATTAATTTTAAAATATTTTATTGAGAATTTCTTTGATTCCAAGCATCGTAAATACGATCAGGCCATAAACTCATAAAATAAGCCATAACCGCTTCTTTTTCTTTCTCAGTTAACTTATCTTCAAAAGCAGGCATAACTCCACCAAGTGGAATTCCTCCGCTATTTATCGTTCTTAATAATTGTTGTTTAGAATGGTGCCATGTATGAGCCGTTCCATTAAGAGGTGGAGGTGGGTAGCTATCATCAGGCAACGACTTCTTCCAATTCTCTGTTAAGCCTTGTCCCTCACTACCATGACAGGCTGCACAGTTATCACCAAATACTTTTTTGCCTTCCGTTATTTGAAGAGATGTATACCAACGTCCCTCTATCTTTTGTGCGACCTTTTTATCATCATCACCATCATTACTACAGGCCACTAAAGACAGTGTGATGGATGTAAACGTCGTTAAAATTAATTTCTTCATGAGTGTTTTCCTTTTACGACATTAACGTTATTTCAAACTAACACGGTTAAGTCGAAGTGCATTAAATATCACTGATACTGAACTCAAACTCATGGCCAGAGCAGCAATCATTGGAGAAAGCAGTAAACCAAAAAACGGATAGAGCAAGCCTGCCGCTATTGGTACGCCTAATACATTGTAGATAAAAGCAAAGAACAGGTTTTGCTTAATATTCTTCATCACTTTGGTACCTAGATTTATGGCTTTGACGATACCCAATAAATCACCTTTGACTAAGGTTACCTCACTACTTTCAATAGCTACGTCAGTACCAGTACCCATAGCGATACCGACATTAGACTGAGCTAATGCAGGTGCATCGTTTATACCATCACCCGCCATAGCGACGATTTTGCCTTTAGCTTGAAGTTCTTTCACGATTTTAAGCTTATCCTCTGGCAAACATTCTGCTTGAAAACTTGTTAACCCCAAAATATCTGCAACACTTTTGGCAGTACGCTTGTTATCACCTGTGAGCATAATTACATCGACCCCCATATCTTGTAAGGCTTTTATAGCTTCCTTACTGGTCTCTTTGATTGCATCGGTAATGGATACGAAGCCTTGCACTTCATTGTTCACTGAAATATAGGAAACCGTTTTACCTAAGTTTTGTTCGGCAATGACATGCTCTTCCAATTTATTGTGAATTTCAGCTTTAACTTTTCCCATCAATTTTTTGTTGCCAACAGCAATCTTTTGATTATCTACCGTACCAATAACACCTTTGCCCATGACTGCTTCAAAGTCAGTGGACGGTAATGGTTTGATACCGTTCACTTCAGCAAACTTAACCACGGCTTCAGCTAATGGATGCTCGCTGTATTGATTTAATGAAGTGATATAGCTCAATAATGTGGGGTCAAACTGTCCACTTGCATTCACTACATTTTCAACCGATGGTTTACCTTCGGTAATCGTGCCCGTTTTATCCGTAATTAAAACATCTACTTTATTTAGACTTTCCAATGCCTCTGCATTTTTTATCAACACACCATTCTTCGCACCCTTACCGACACCGACCATTACAGACATGGGTGTTGCTAACCCCAAAGCACAAGGGCAGGCTATGATAAGTACTGCAATGGCATTAACAAAAGCAAACACCAGTGCAGGTTCAGGTCCAAATGTAGCCCAGACAATGAAGGTGATAATCGAAACCGCTAATACAATGGGTACAAAGTATTTAGCAATTTTATCAGCCAGTTTTTGAATAGGTGCGCGTGAGCGACTGGCATTGTTTACCATTTGTATGATTTGTGAGAGCAATGTCTCAGAGCCTACTTTTTCAGCTTGCATGACAAACGATTTGATCCCGTTAATGGTGCCGGAACTAACCGCGTCATCTACCGATTTATCCACTGGAATCGGTTCGCCACTAATCATTGATTCATCTACATTACTTTGACCTTCAGTTATTTTGCCATCAACTGGGATTTTCTCTCCGGGTTTTACGCGTAATAAATCACCGGTTTTAATGGCATGAATAGATATTACTTTATCCCCATCTGGGGTAACTAAGGTTGCTTCCGTGGGAGCGAGTTTTAATAACTCTTTAATTGCGCCATTGGTTTGACTATGAGCTTTAGCTTCTAATAATTGGCCTAATAGCACCAGTGTCAAAATTACCGTCGTGGCTTCAAAATAGACAAAAACCGTGCCTGCTTCGGTTTTAAACTGATCTGGAAAGACGCCTGGGAAAAGTAATGCTATCACACTGAACAACCAAGCCACACCCGTTCCAATCCCGATCAAGGTGAACATATTTAAATTACCCGTGACAATTGACTTCCAAGCACGTTCATAGAATATCCAACAAGCATAAAATACCACGGGTAGTGATAACACTAGTTGTATCCAGTTCCAGCTATTTTGTGACAATAGTTTTGCCAATGGATTACCAGGGATTAATTCACCCATCGCGATGATAAAAATAGGTAAGGTAAATAAAACTGCAATCTTCATTTTGCTCAGTAGTTTTTGATAGATCGCCTCTTCCTCGTCAGCAGCGGGCTCCATGGGTACCAAATCCATACCACATATGGGACAAGATCCTGGCTCATCTTTAACGATTTCAGGATGCATCGGGCAGTTATATTGAATGCTCGGTGCAGTTAAGCTAGGCACCTTAAGCAAATCCATTCCACAAACAGGGCAATCACCGGCTTTATCGTAAACCTTGTCACCTTCACAATGCATCGGGCAATGGTATTTACCTGCGGCGCTCTGATCTAGAGTTGGAACTGGGTTTTCACTACCACCACAACAAGCATGCTCACCACTCTTAGCTGAAGTTTTATCATGCTCTGAGTTAGTGCCTTCTACAATGCTGGAATGATTTATCATTTCTATAGAATAGCTACCGGCTTTAGTCAAAGCAGCCTGCATTGTTTCAGTAGCAATATGACTATCCATTTCGATCTCAGCATGATCTGGTAAAGTCACTGTTGCATGTGTAATACCTTGAATAGTATTTAGTGCTTTTTCAACGCTAGATCGGCAACCGTTGCAGGTCATTCCGATTACTCTATAGTTATGTTTCATATCTAGATCCTGTTCGATTTATTCCGAGCATTTCTGTCGCTTTGAGTTAACAATAACTTTGTAAACTTAGTTGATACTTAGCTGACAAAATAATTTATACAGTGATTGTAAAACCCTGTAGTAAGCTACAGGTCAAGTAGTTTTTGAGATAAAAGTATAGGGTAGGTGTTTGAAGTACCATTCTGAATTCCTAAAAACTATCAGATGGCTTAGCTAAATACAGTATCAATACTTTTCAAAATGATCTTATCATCGACAAATCCAAACCTGTGTCGGCAATATTTATATTCTCTCTTTGCTTATACCCATCACCAATCAAATCGTTATTATTCTTCTCTTTTAAAATCCTTTTTAAAGTAGTTATAAATTATCGTACTGATGTTTTCAAAAAGGCTAAATCATAGAAAAATTTAAACATATATCACCGGCTAAGTTTCAGCTAAGTATTGGGTCTTATTATCCAAAAAGAACTAACAAAAAGAGAATTTAAGATGAATAAATTTATTATCCCAGGCATAGCATTAGGTGCGTTAGTTTCTAGTATTGCTGTGTTTTATGTGTTCGCTGAAGGTGAACACATAAGTGGACATGGGCATGACTCATCACATGCTGGTGCTCATTGGGCATCTCCTAAAGAAGCAGCAGCCAAAGTAAACCCTATTAAAAGCGATCAAGCGTCTCTTGATCGTGGAAAAGAAATATTCATGGCTAATTGTACAACGTGTCATGGCGTATCCGCTAAAGGGGATGGCCCTATTGCCGCAAGTTTAATTCCTAAACCGACTAATTTAACCATTATGGCTGGAAATCATTCTGATGGAGATTTTGAGTGGAAAATTGCTAATGGAAAAGGCTCAATGCCCGCATGGAGAACTTCTCTTAATCAGACTCAGCGCTGGGATGTTGTAAATTATATTCAAGCACTTGAAAATCCTAATGGTAAAAGCAACATGGCTAGTATGGATCATTCAAATATGAGTGAAGAAGAGATCAAGGCGATGATGGGGCAAGGTTCATCAACTGACAAATATTCTCAAGACGATCACAACAAAAATAAACACGCACATTAATCTAAAGGTATAAATTATGAATAATGAAAAAATAAATGGCTTCGACTCAAACCGTCGCCGCTTCGTTCAAGGGCTAAGCTCTGGCGGAGTCCTAGCGAGTCTAGGTTTGATGTCAAATAATGTACTTGCTGCTAAGCAATCCACGCATGAAGTTGCAATCCTTGATGGTCCCGTTTTTGATCTAACCATTGAAGAAGTCATGGTTAATTTTACCGGTAAAACAAGAGTTGCTACTGCGATTAACGGTTCAATTCCTGCGCCTACTTTGCGTATGCGCGAAGGTGACGATATCGTTTTAAGAGTCACCAACAAAATGGCGGTGACATCTTCTATTCATTGGCATGGCTTAATTTTGCCAAATAATATGGATGGTGTTCCTGGACTAAGTTTTGATGGTATTGCGCCAGGTGAAACGTATGTTTATAAGTTTAAGGCAGTTCAGAATGGTACTTATTGGTATCACAGTCACTCAGGTTTCCAAGAACAAACGGGCATGTATGGCTCGATTGTTATCGAACCAAGAAACAATGTCGCAAGATTTGATCGCGACTATGTAGTGTTGTTGTCAGATTGGACTGACGAAAAACCTGAAAATGTGTATGCCAAGCTTAAAAAAATGAGCCATTACTACAATACACGTGAGAGAACATTATCTGACTTCACAAAAGAAGTGAAACAAATGGGCTTGGGCAACGCAAAGAAAAGTCGAGATATGTGGAACCAGATGCGTATGAGTGATCGTGACATATCTGATGTGACAGGCATGACTTATACTTTCCTCACCAATGGTAAAACACCAAATGAAGGTTGGACTGGTAGCTTTAAAGCCGGAGAACGTGTTCGTTTACGTTTTATTAATGCAGCAGCGATGACTTTCTTTGATGTCCGAATTCCCGGCGTAAAAATGGAGGTTATTGCAACAGATGGACAATATATTAAGCCTGTTTTAGGTATTGATGAATTCCGTATTGGTGTCGCCGAAACCTATGATGTTATCGTTCAACCAACACATGGCTCTCATGCGATATTTGCTCAAACCATCGACCGTTCTGGTTATGCTTTTGGCACATTAACCAGTAATGGACAGAAAGCCAAAGCACCTGCAATGGATATTGCCCCGATATTAACCCATACCGATATGGGAATGGATATGGGTGGTATGGATATGAGTGATCCAGCAATGGCAGGAATGGATCATAGTGCCATGGGACATGATATGGGGAGCATGGAGGCTGTTAAACCACGTGTTCAAGTAGCTCAAGGGGTTCAGACTGATATGATGGCTACGGCCCCTCAAACACGACTTAATGATCCTGGCGTTGGACTTCGCAATAATGGCCGTCGAGTGCTTACCTATGCAGACTTACGAAATTATTATCCTACGATTGATAAGCGCTCTCCTAATCGAGAAATAGAGCTTCATTTGACAGGTAATATGAGTCGTTATATGTGGTCTATAAATGGGGTTAAATTTCAAGATGCTAAACCCATAGGTTTGAAGTTTGGCGAACGAGTCAGATTTACTTTAATCAACGATACCATGATGAATCACCCAATACATCTTCACGGCATGTGGAGCGAGCTTGAAAGTGGTGATGATAATTATTTACCGCGTAAGCACACGATTGTAAATCAACCTGGCGCAAAAGTTAGTTATCTAGTAACAGCTGATGCCAAAGGACAGTGGGCTTTCCACTGCCATTTGATTTACCACATGAAAAGTATGTTCCGTCGCGTCATCGTGTCATAAGGGGAAATAACTATGAAAACAAAAACAACTATGAAAGTAAGTAGCTTAATTTTAGGCGTGTTGGTATCTCCTATTGCTTTAGCGGCAATGGATTGTTCTGACCCAATGCATGCCCAGATGGCTGCATGTAAAGCAAAAGCTATGGATCATTCCAAAATGGACCATTCGAAGATGGCAATGCCTGCTGGGAAGATGGATCACTCTAAAATGGACCATTCGAAGATGGCGATGCCCGCTGGGAAAATGGATCATTCCAAAATGGACCATTCGAAGATGGCAATGCCTGCTGGGAAGATGGATCACTCTAAAATGGACCATTCGAAGATGGCGATGCCCGCTGGGAAAATGGATCATTCCAAAATGGACCATTCGAAGATGACGATGCCTGCTGGGAAGATGGATCATTCCAAAATGGACCATTCAAAGATGGCGATGCCTGGTATGGAGATGGATCACAGCAAGATGAAAAATCCATCGATTCCTGTCAGTGATGGTTCCATGGATACAGATGTTCCTTATCTATATAAGAAACCTAAGATGCAAGATGATCCAATACTTAGCAAATTCAACCTTGAGTTGTTGGAAGTTCATGATGCCGATGATAGTAATCCAGTTACTTGGGAGGCAGAAGCATGGGTTGGCAAAGATATAAATAAACTCTGGTTCAAAACAGAAGGTGAACGTGTCAATGGTGAAACCGAGGAGTTTGAATTACAAGCACTTTACAGTCGTGCCATTGATCCTTATTGGGATTTCCAAGTGGGATTACGTCGAGACTTTAAACCCGAAAGTCGTAACTGGGCTGTTGCAGGTTTTAAAGGACTAGCACCTTATTACTTTGAAACAGATGCAGCACTATTTATTGGAGAAAGTGGTCGTACTGCTTTTCGTCTGCAAAGTGAATACGAATTGATGCTTACGCAAAAACTCGTATTGGCGCCAGAGATAGAGTTAAACCTATACGGTAAAGATGATCCAGAAGTTGGTATTGGCTCAGGCTTATCGGATGGCAGTTTAGGGCTACGCCTACGTTATGAATTTACCCGTCAATTTGCTCCTTATATTGGTGTTGAGTATTCGAGTAAATTTGGTAAGACCGCTGATCTTGCTAGAGATGAAGGTGAAGATGTTTCAGATACCCAATTAGTTCTTGGCGTTAAAGCTTGGTTCTAGTGTTAACCTATAAATAGGCTTGGCTTCCAAGTCTATTTATAAAAGGAAAATTATTATGAAGATGATATTAAAAAGTAAAATTTTGAATAGATTATTTGTAGCCAGTCTATTTTTAGTGGCTGGAAGCATTTTGTTAATAAGTCCACAAAGTATCAAAGCCGATACCCCTTTACCTTTAGTGACTGTATATAAGACAGCAACTTGTGGTTGTTGTAAAAAATGGGTTAGTCATCTTCAGAGTAATGGCTTTGTTGTAGAATCAAAAAACATGAAAAATCTTAGTTCAATAAAAGAAGAATTAGGCATTGAACCTAAATTTAGATCTTGTCATACAGCAAAGATTGGTAATTATTTTGTTGAAGGACATGTGCCTGCTGAAGATATTAAAAAAATGTTAACTGATGCTCCCGCTATAAGTGGCTTAGCAGTTCCTGGAATGCCAATGGGTTCACCTGGAATGGAAGGCTCAAGAAAGGATGACTACGATGTATTAGCAATTAGTAATGATGGAAGTCATAACGTCTATAACAGTCACTAAAAAGTATTAATAAATTATTAATACATAAAGCTCAATAATAAATTTACAATTCACTCAAATTTAATCAAAGGATCAATTTAATGAAAAAAATTAACACATACATATTTGCAAGCATACTAACTCTTGGTTTCTCTGGCGCTAGTTTCGCAACTGGTAGTGATGATCATAGTCATGGTCATAGCAAAGAAAAAGAAAAAGCAGTGGAAGGTCATGGCGGACATGAAGGTCACCACATGAGTGCAGTAGGTATGCCAGTTGATAGCAGCGCTGCTACTAAAACAATTACAGTACACATGATGGACTCCATGAAATTTAATTTTTCTGATATGGCTGGTATCAAAAAAGGCGACATCATTAAATTTGTTGTAATGAATAAAGGAAGAATCCCTCATGAATTTGGTATTGGTAGTATCGAAGAGCAAACAGCACATAGAAAAATGATGCAATCAATGCCAGGCATGAAACACGAAGATGGTAATACTGTAAGTGTGGATCCTGGTAAATCGAAGGAGATCGTTTGGCAGTTTATGGGCGATTCAACCGTACAGTTTGCTTGTAATATTGCAGGACATTTTGAGGCAGGTATGCACGCTGAAGTTAAGCTTTAATCAATAAACAAATACATGCCTAATAAACTAGGTGTTATTAGCCGGTATTACTTTAAACCGTAATATCGGCTTTTTACAATCACAAGAGATGTAATTCATCCGTTTTTCATCCTGTCTCGACCATCATTATTCGAACACAAAAGACTAAATAGAGTAGGTTTGTAATTAATAAATATATCGATACAGTGACCTAGACAGGGAGTTGCTCTTTAGTGTTATCTAAATATTTCGTCAACAACTAGAGGAATAAAGTAAACTCAGAATCAATCAAGCTAATCAGAATAAAAGAGTAATTATGCCTACAGCATGCGCACGACATATTTTAGTGAAAACTAAAGAAGAAGCAGAATCGATTAAAAAGCAGCTAGCCAGCGGCAAAGATTTTGGACAGCTTGCGAAGAAACATTCAAAGTGTAGTTCTGCAAAAAAAGGTGGAGATCTTGGGGAATTCGGTCCTGGGAAAATGGTGAAAGTTTTTGATAATGTAGTCTTCAAAAAATCAGTGTTGCAAGTTCACGGCCCGGTTAAAACCAAGTTTGGTTTTCATTTAATCGAAACAATTTATCGTAGTTAATTGTAATCGATTAAGAAAAAGCGCTAACCGAGCTTTAGCGAGACAATGTTGGAGCGTAGCGGCGACTACCCATAGGGTGAGTTTTGTAGAAACTCATAAAAAGGTGAGGGGTGTTTTTTTAAATTATCGGTACTGATAGCGCTACTTGGTCCGATGGCGCTAGGCCTATCCGGCCTACTAGAGCTTTTTAAGGCGAACAGGTCCCTGGTTCTTTGGCTGTTTACCTTTAATTTCTTTATAAAATTCGGCGATAACTTCCATGTCTGAATCAATGTCACCACTTGGATACATCATTTGCGAAAACCCCAGTTTTTTCTTGCTGTAATCTACATACGCTAAACAGACGGGTACATTCGCTGTGGTGGCAATATGATAAAAACCACTTTTCCAATTTTTCGTTTTTGAACGAGTGCCTTCGGGAGAGATGGTAAGAACCATTTCATCTGCTTCTTCAATTCTTTTTGCAATCTGTTCAATGAAACCTGTAGAGCTTTTTCGGTCAACAGGTATGCCGCCAATAGCGGTAAACAGGTAATGTAAAGGCCCCCAAAACATTTGTTTTTTTGCTACCCAGTAAATTTTAAGATCGAGTGTCCAGAAAGTGAGCATTGCTAATGGGAAATCCCAGTTACTGGTATGTGGTGCGCCTATCAAAACGAATTTTTTTTCTTTAGGTAGATCAATATTTAGCTGCCAACCAGCAAGTTCTAATATTTTTTTTGAAAAAAACTTAAGCATTTTCGTTCCTTTTGATTTTGAAATTCTCTTTTTTTCTAATTCAAGGATACTATACCTAGTAACACCTGATTAAAAAATAATAAGGGTTCTTAAGCTTTAATTATAATCTTTTAAGGGAAAAGGCCAGTCGAGCTTTAACGAGACAAAGACGAAGCGTAGCGACGATTACCCATAGGGCGAAAGAAACACGTAAAAAGGTGGGGGGTGTCATTTTAAGCTCTAACTTACTGACTTTTTAATATCCGCTATACTTATACTATCTTCATTGTGCATTTGTTCTTTTTTTAACAGAGGCTGTAAATGATTAAATCTAAATCGCCCACTGTTCTGTATATCAATAAGTTAAGCGTTCTGCTGGTCAGTTTTATGCTGTTATTGTTATGGGCTAAATTTGAGTTCACTGAATCCGTTGTTCAATCTTCAAAGAATAATAGCGTTTCTGTTATCAGTAATAATCATTCTAAGGCTTCAAAATATACGAAGACTTTATCGGTTAATCCATTTTTACGTATCCACGATGAGATCGTATCGAGTGATGTATTAGCAACGATCACTAACTTGCAAATTACTATTCCGCCGTTTTCTAGCCTTAAAACAAGGTTACATGGAATTGTGTATCAGCATAATCAAGACAGTTATGCGATGATTTCTATACAAGGTGCGATTCAAGAAATATTTAGTATTAATGGAGAAATTTCTGAAGGTTTATATCTCACTAAGGTTTCTAGAAAGCAGGTGGAGGTTGATTATTTTGGTGAGCAACATGTTTTGCTAATTGATAACTCAAGACGAGCTTTAGAGCTTAGTAAGGCTGAAAGTGAACAAACAGCTAATCTCGAGTTTCATCAACAAATAGAACTGTTGGAGGTAGATAAACAACGTAATCCTATTCGTTTATTTATGATCAGACGGCCTTATGCGGTTTATCATAATGGCGAATTTCAAGGATATAAAATCATGCCAGGGAGTAATACTGATCAATTCAAGCGCTTAGGGTTTAAAAGTGGCGATATTATTACTTACCTAAATGGCAAAGAGTTTACTGGTCCAGGGATGAAAGAATTTGTTATTCAACAATTAACTCACGCTATGCATATCGATTTAACAGTAATGCGTGGCAACCAAGAGTTGAGTATTAACTATGGTTTTTGAAATATAAGTGAATATTGAAAACATCCTGCCTAGCTATGGCCAGACAATGTTGAAGAGAAGCGACGGCTACCCGTAGGGTTAGTTTTATAGAAACTCGTGAAAAGATGGGGGGTGTCATTTATATAACCTCTAACGAGGTATTACTCACTTCTATTAAACTCACCTTTGTATGGCATCAACAGTATCAAATGGGTAAGTGTTAAAACTTATTTATATTTAGCTGCTGTAATAAATTCTCCAAATGCTTCGCACCATATCACCACAGTATTGTATTTTTCTGGATCAATTCCAGCCCCAACAGGAATAACAAAATTCTCGAAGGTTTTCACATCACCAACTCTTACCATGTTTGCTTTTGCTTGATTAAACTCAGCTTCGGTTTCTACAAATTTTGGTGACAGATACAATTTGTAATCTGGACCTGGGGTGATCTCTCCGTCTAATGATATAAAGCGTTCGCCTATTGATACTGTGCCTTCGCCCCAATGAAAAAAGTCACTACCTGCTAAATCTTTTTTGAATTCTCCTTTATAGGCTGCCTCTGCGGTAGCTACTTCCATTTCTGTTTTACTGGGTGCTTCAGGAGCGGTGAGAATAGGTAGGGCGTAAATTCCGACTGCGAAACCTATAGCTGCAAATATTAAGTGAGAGATTAGTAATAGAATTTTTTTCATTGTTGTACCTAGATGAGAGCTTCAGTTATGAAGAATCCAGACATACTAGCAAAAATTTAACAATCAGACGAAAAGTGTCAAAAAGTAGGGGGGTGTCATTTCTAATCTTAATTAATCTATGTTATCAGCTAAAATCGGTTTTAAATCATCCTCATAGCCAAAAATACTTGGTTGCCCACCAGTATGAATAAATAACAGTTTTTGACCGGCAGTGGCATGTCTAGCGATACTCAGAAAGCCAGCCATGGTTCGACCCGTGTAAACGGGATCTAAAATGATTCCTTCATTTTGTGCGGTAAGTTCAATCGCTTCTAGGACGGCATCGTTAATCTGACCGTAGCCCGGTGCGAGGGCGTCATCGTTAATGTCAATATCATCAATAACTACAGGATTTGTCATATCTAATAGATTGGCAATGTTGTCGCAGTGTTTTTCGATTCTGGAGATTTGGAGTGATTTTTCTCTTCTGACGCAAATTCCTGTTACTGCTGTGTGATCACCAAGTGCACGTAAGCCAAACAATAAGCCTGCATGAGTCGCGCCTGAGCCTGTGGCAACCACAATTCGATCGAAGTTCAAGTCGCTCTGTTTAGCTTGTTGAATGATTTCATATGCCGCGATAATGTAACCCAAACTACCCAATTGTGGATTATTTGGCCCAAGGTGAATCACATAGGGTTTCTTACCTTGATCTTTTAATTGTGCAGCGATAATTTCGAGTTGTTTGTCTGCGCCGTCCTCGTCTTCACCTTGATTGTAGCTGTGTATCGTCGCACCTAAAATACGCGAAAGCAGGACATTGCCCGAATGGTAATAGAGCGATGATGAGTGTGAAACGCGTTTTTCTGCTTGAATATGACATTCCAATCCAAGCTTACGAGCCGCAGCAGCTACGGTGCGGGTAAAGTTGGATTGCACAGCACCTGTAATAAGAACGGTATCAGCACCTTGTGCGACTGCTTCACCTAAGTAAAACTCGCACTGGCGAACTTTGTTGCCACCTAAGCTAAGTCCAGTACAGTCGTCTCGTTTGATAAAGAGTTCAGCATCGCCGATGTTTTTGCTGAGATTGGGCATGGTTTCTAAAGGTGTAGGAAGATGTCCGAGTTGGGCACGAGGGTAATCTTCGAAATTACCTACTGATGTTAGAAGTGATGTTGCCATTAGATTTTTCTCAAAATATAAACATTAGATTGGATTTTTCGACCTGGTAGATGAGGGCCGTACTCTTTGAATATTAATTCGAAACTATTATTTTTAATTTCCTGATTAACAGCAGCTTCGTAGTTTGGTTCTTCCAATGTGTGATCATTAAATGAAAATACGAATAAGCCACCACTTTCGAGTTTACTAATCGCCTGATGGAATACGATTAAAGGAGCAGCACCTGCTCCTATGACACCTACAGCAGTGATTGCATCATATTTACCGTTATCGAAAGGGAAGGGGTTTTCAGGATCAGAAAGCCAAAGTTCTTTATAGATTTGTCTGGTATCAGCGATCTTGAGCATTTCAGAAGTTATATCGCAGCCATCAATGCTAGTGAAACCCACTTCGTTAAGTATTCTTCCTGAAATCCCTGTGCCACAACCGATGTCTAACACATTTAAGTTCTTGTTAGTGGTGACACTGGCTAAGGCGTCGGCGCAGCGTTGCGGTGTTGCATAGCCGTTTGCGATAATTTCAGCATCATAAGTTGCGGCCCAATCAGAATAGTATGTTTGAGTGTCTGCTACCGAATCTAGTTTGTAAGATTGGCCTAAATGGTTTTTATGATTAGCCATATTGTTATCATATTACTTGTTGTATTAAGAATGTAGCAAATGATGGTGAAAATACTAGTTTTAAAAAGAGATCCCTTGCTTTTTAATACATTTTCTCGCTCTGATGGATTGTTGTCGATACACTAAAACATAATCGTCCTTTATCTAATTCGGCTTTTTATAATGAGCAGCAGTACTAATAGTAATAACAAAGTCATTTCGTACATCACTCTAGCCGTGACTGATCTAGAGAAAATGCAGCAGTTCTATGATAATTTAGGATTTAATCTACACGCTAAGGGAGAAAGTGAGGAGCATCCTTACTCAATGTATAAATCTGGTGCGGTAATACTAGCGCTGTACCCTAAACATTTATTAGCGAAACAATCAGGCTGTTTGATAGATGAGACGAATAACAATGTCGCGATGAGTTTATCGCTTAATGTTGGTAGTAAAGAAAAGGTAGATAAATATCTGACCTTAGCAAAAAAGCTAAACGGAGAAATTACGCGAGACGGCTTTGAGCCAGCTTGGGGTGGATATTGCGGATATTTTAAAGACCCAGAGAATAATCTCTGGGAAATTGTATGGAATGACCGTTTCGTCTTTACAGACTAAGCCTATTTAAGAACTATGAGTTTGCTCTGAACTAGTAAACTTACGTGCTTGAATAAATGCCATGTGCAAAACTGCAACAACACTTAAATACAACATAGTAGATTTAAGAGCCAAAGGTAGAAACTCTGTAACACGACTAAAGAATTCTGACATGCTCAATTCAACTACTGACGCTGACATCCAATAAAAACCACCGCTTGAGATTAGGTCACAAGCAACGATTCCAAGGACAGCGGCACCAATAAAAGTTATTAATCCTTTTAAGCTTTCGCTGTATCTATTCGCTACAAAACGTCCTGCAAGCCATAGTGCTGAGTAAGCTGGAATGATGAATAGGTATGATGGTGTTAAGTAATAATCTTGGTGTCCGCCACGTGCTGCAATCATTGCGAAGTCGATAGCAATTGCCGATAGCATTAATACTGGTAAGCCAAGGTAGTTGCGTAAGTAGAAGCCAACTAAAAAGAACACAGTCCACGAAGCATCTTGAACATGAGTGACATAACCTCCACGGGTTAACAGCAGAATGGCGAGTAAAAATGCGGCAATCAGCCATTGCGTTGTATTTGATTGTTGATGTGGTTTGTATGAGCTTGATGTATTCATCGTTATCTTTCCAAATGGTATTTTTAAACACTCTAGGACAATATATTATCCTTAGAATAGGAATCCTGAGCTTAATCATTCAATACTTAGGTCACGTAGCCTTAACATATTAGAACAGAGTATTTCATGTAAGTGCCGTGTTACTATGCATATTCTCTTGACAATTTTTCTATAATAGGCGAACTGAAATAACTGGATTTGGGTTATTTTATATCCTTTAAAAGCGCTTTCATTTCGCTGGTGGCAAACATTGTTTCTCTTTCCAATCGTTCAATTTGTCTCAATAGAGCTTCTACTCTGTCTTTATCATCATGACTGCTGCCGATAATTGAATCTAATTCAAGCATCGCTTTCTGTAAAAAAGGAGAAATCTCAAATATTTCAGTTGTACCACTTGGGAATGTTGTGTCAACGATCATTTTGGCAGAACGACCAAAACGGAATGTTTTACGTTCAGGCAGCAGTGAACCTTTTTTTCGTTTGTAGCTAATTCTTAGAACATCACGGTCTTTTTTATCTTGTTGCACACTATAGCGTGTTATTTCATCAAAACCGCTAATGTCCATTTCAGTTAATGCTGGGTAATTACTCATGCTAAATTCCTCAAAACTAGGTTGTTGTGTTTGTAGTTTAAAATGTAGTTATTATCATAAACAGAATATATTACAGTATTATAACATTGATCTTTTAATCAAATGCGTCAAAGCTAGTAATGATATGTTGGATTGGTAAAGTATCTAATAATAAATCGAATGATTTAAAGTTTGGATTAAGCTATTTGACTAATTGGGGGGGAGTATTTTTAAGTATATTAGCAAATATTTAAATTAAAAATTAAACCCAACGAGAAAAAGTACTCGTTGGGTTTACGTTATAGTTATTGACTCTTAAGTTCATTCTGAATTTGCTCCCAAGAATGTCCATGTCCTGTTGTACTATTACCTTGATGTTTATGTGAAAAGTCACCATGGCCTTCTACATTGTGAACATGTACTGGGCCCATTTCAGGTACTGCTGAAGATGTTGCTTCAATCTGACTCTGACTAGAACTACAGGCGCTGAGTAAAATACCGAATGCTGAGATTGCTACGATTTTTGTCATATTCATTGTTTTTTCCTTATATTAATAAAATGTTGCCAAATGGATGTGTGATCTTTGTACCTAGATATTCACTGTACTTTACTAGTAGTCCATTATTTTTCTAGCAAAATATATTGTCAATATAGAATAGTAACTAAAGAACTTCAACTTCGATCGAGTTTCTATAAGAAAGTTCAGTGAAAACTTGAGGTAGGGTCTGTTTTGCTATTGAATAACTCAGATTCGTTAAGTGAGTTTACTTAAAAAATTAAATAATATTTTTAATTTTATGCATGATTCTGTTGGCGCTTATTTGCCTTGCCTTGGCGCACATTTTTTTGGGTGTTAAGTAATAATTCTAGTGAGCCTTTTTGTTTAGAACGCTCATAATCATGGTGTAGCAGTGCTTTTACTTGTTCTTCATCAGTATTTAATTCGTCGGTTAATACTTCAAAAATCAATTTGTACAAGCGTGGTAATGATATTTTCCAAGTGCTTCCTTCGCGTGCGAAGAAGGCATCAGAGAGTTTCATAAAGCGTTTGAAAGACGTTTCATTTATTGAATCTATGGAGCTATCTCCATCTGACATCAATCCGTCTAAAACTAGGGGTAGGGTGTATTTGAAGCGTCCTGAATTTGCGATCATGTCCCAATAACGAGCAAAACGTTTAACTCGTTGCATGCTCATGAAATCAATATCTTTTGTGCTTAATACGGTATACGGCGGAGTTGTGCTGTAAACCATTTGATATTTTTCATTGTGGCGATTAATAGGTGCGCCGCGTAAACGTTTGAGGATGCCGAGTTGAATTTCTTGCGGGTTAAGTTCAACTAGCTGATTAAAGCTTTCACCAAAATTATCTAAGGTATCTGTAGGTAAGCCGAAAATTAGGTCAGCATGAATATGTGCACCCGTATGCTCACGCAACCACAGCAGGTTTTCTTTGGTTTTATTGTTATCTTGTTTGCGGCTAATCAGTGTTTGGATTTCAGGGTCAAAGGTTTGAACACCAATTTCAAATTGTAGAGAATTTTTAGGAAAACGAATCAAAGCCTGCTTGAGTTTTTCAGGTAGATTATCGGGAATTACTTCAAAATGTAGGTATAAACCTTCAGTCATGCGTTCTAAAAAGAATTCTAAGATAGCGACACTGGTACTGACTTTTAAGTTAAATGTGCGATCAATAAATTTGAAATTACGTGCGCCACGGATATAAAGTTTATCCATTTCCTCTAAGAACTTACCTAGTTCAAAAGGCTTTGAGGTTTTGTCTAATGAGGATAAACAGAATTCACATTTGAATGGACAGCCACGAGATGCTTCGACATAAATAATACGGTTTTTAATGTCGTCGTCAGTATAAGATTCATAAGGCAAGCTCAACTTATCTAAACTCTCTGCTATACCTTCAATTACTTTGTTTAACGGTTTTTGATTATTAAGAATTTGTTCGCACAGTGCTTTAAAACTGATTTCACCTGAGCCTTTAATAACATAATCGGCCAAATCCACAACATCAGGTTTATCTGGCAAATGACTAACTTCTGGACCACCCAATACGATCATAATTTCTGGAGCAATTTGTTTTAAAATTGCGACGGTTTCGGTGATCTCTTCAACGTTCCAGATATACACACTAAAACCAATAATCTTCGGTGTTAATTCTAGAAGCTTTTCAGCTATATCAATTGGTCTTTCATGAATTGTAAATTCTTTGATTTCGGCAGTCGATCGTAATTCCCTTAAATTGGCATACAGATAGCGCAAACCAAATGCAGAATGAATATAACGTGCATTTAGGGTAGTTAGAATTATATTGGTTTTTACTGAATGCATCAGGATATGATGAAAATTGCTTTGTTCAAAGAAGCTAGTATTGCATAAGTCCATTCTTGCGACTAAGTATTAATTACCATTGCAGTTACTCTCAATTATAAAAAAATTCTATGCTGTTATTAGTTTTTTATTGTATGCAAACCACTCGTCTACTTTATGATGCAACACTTGTACAAACTAAGCATACTGCAAATTCAAGCATATAAAATGCTGATAAATAACAATTTAAATATGCTTAAATTAATAACCATCCCTGATTCTCTATCGGACTCTTATGACTCTCATCTTGAAGATGACAAGATAAAGTCTACACGCATGTTTTGTATTTTAGGTTTGGTCTTATTCATATCTTCATCGTTTATAGATATATGGGCGTATCCCTCTATATTGCCAGAGGCGAATAGAATTAGAAGTATTTTAATGATCGCGTTTGGGCTTATCTACTGGTTTACTTTTAGCTCATATTTTATAAAGTACTGTTGTCAAATTCAGCACCTGATGTGTTTAATACCAGCGTTGGGTCTGATGTATGGCATGTCAATTTCATCGCCTACAGATCCTGGTCACACACTTTATTTTGGGTTTTTAATAGTTATTATTATGGTGTTGTTCGCATGGACATACATTCCTCTTTATGAAATCGTGATTAATAGCAGCGTCTTGATTTTTGCTTATAGTGTGTCTATTTACGTAGGCAATAATGTAACCACAGATGTATTTTTGAATGAGTTAATTCCTTCAGTTTTTGTTATGTTAGGCGCTTTATGTGCGGGATTTGTTGGTAGAGCGATTAATGAAAACCACGTTCGTCAAACTTTTTTATACCGTAACTCTTTAAAAGAATTGGCAGATAAACAAAATTATTATGCAAACCATGATGATTTAACAGGTTTACCCAACCGGCGTTCATCAGAGCATTTTTTCCAAGAGGATTTAAATCATGCCTTGGAGCACAATAATTTACACTTTGTGATGTTATTTGATCTGAATTATTTTAAAGCGATTAATGACGAATACGGTCACCAGACTGGTGATGCGGTTTTAAAAGTAATAGCTAAACGTTTAAAAAGTTGTACCCGTGAAGAAGATCACGTTTGTAGAATCGGTGGTGATGAATTCGCTATTAGTTTAGTCGTTGAAAACAATAATATTAACTTTGTTAAAAACCTACAACGCAAGATTACGGATAGCGTTACGCAACCTATAAAATTAGGTGATCAAATGCTACGCGTTGGCATTAGTATCGGTATTGCTAGTTTTCCTGAAGATGGTAAAAATATTCGAGTGCTATTGAATATTGCTGATGGAAGAATGTATGAAGATAAATTTATCCAGAAAAAAATTGATGTTCTGGGTCACTCCAGAGGTATTGAAGCCAGTTTGTTTGAAAAGTAGGGGCCTTTCACATTATCTTATTTATGATCGATGCGCGCAGTTCGACTGGCGACATTTAAATCACTACTTTTAAGAATCGTTTGAAATGACTACAGCTCAGTTCTAAGCAAAAATCATAATTCCAATCACTACGAGAATAACAACGATTGCTTCTTTTAGTATTTTAGGGTTTTTCATTTATTTGCTTCTGTTATTTTTATTATTAGGGTTGTTAAAGCATTTAGAGGTTCATTTTAGCAGATTTGTACTTATTTTACTGATCCATCTATCTGAAAAATATATACAAGTTTATCCTATGACTGTCGAAACATCGTAAAAGGCAGGGGGTGTCTATTTATTAGCGTTAGTATTGAATTATTATTTAAAGAATACGGCACATATATACCCGGTTTAAAGCTTAAATCTAATGCTTATGTGTTAAGAAAAATTAAAAACTCTTAAAAATAAATCGTTTATTTATTTCTCGCTTAAAGACAAACGATAAGCCAGATAAGCTAGGCCAAAAATCACAAAAGCATAGACAGAAAAGCATCTCGCCAAAGTATCAATACTCACGCCCTGATCAATAAACCATCCAATTAATACGGGTGATACGGCACTCATCAATACCATCGTGAAGGTTCCTAGGGATTTAATCGAACCAAAGTGTTTATTACCGTATCGTTCTGCAAGAAAAGGTGCAGAAAGAGCCGCTTGAGC
>JBALXO010000012.1:19557-28750 GCA_036960615.1 Cocleimonas sp.
ATGAATTTGATGAAACATAAAGCCGGTATACAACATTGATTGTGAAACCAAGCCCGGAATAAAAAGATAAAACAGAGGATCACGAATCACTTCTTGTCGTGTCCATTGCCTTTTTGATTTTGAATAATCAGTGTTTTTTTGCTCGTGATTGTCAGCTAAGTCAGCAAGATATTGTTGATGCTTTTTAGGATATTCACGAAGTGTAAATAACATTAGTAATGGCACACAAAGCACTAATACTAATGCAATAATCAACCATGACTGACGCCAAGTAAAACTCAATAACAACAGTATAATTATACTAGGGAACATTGCTTCAGCAGCTGAATAACCCATACTAGCCAATGAGTTAGCCTTACTCTTATTGGCTGGAATATAACGCATCATAGTCGATGAGCTACTCATAGACATCAAGCCTTGACCTAATTGTCGTAAGCCTAAAATCGCTAGAAATAACATAAACATATTTTGTGATGTCGACATCAATAAGCATGCTACTGCAAGTGCAACAACGACACCCAAAGCGAATTTACGTAAATCAATCTTATCTAATAGTGTGCCGCTCCATAGTAATATCAACGCACTGCCTAAAGTCGCAGCTGAATAAATCCCACCAAATTCACCATGACTAAGCGATAAATCTTGACGTATTTCACCACCAAATAAAGAAATGAAATAGGTTTGTCCAGGGCTAGAAAAAAACATCATGACAAAGCCGAACATTAGTAAACGCCAATCATTTTTAATCAATGAGGTATAGGATTTCATAGGGCGGGATTATGCTCCTTTAGTCTCTCATTATCTAACGGATTGAGAGGCAAGGAGTAGTAGAATAATTTCTGTAAGAAAACATCGTGGAAGGTTGTAGCATTGTACTGAAAATCATTAAAAAGTAGGGGGGTGTCTTTTTATACAATATAGGTAAGTTCATCACCCATTCGAATGACTCCAGATCTAAGTACTCGTGCGGTTATCCCACCATGTCCTCGTACTGCGTTATATCCACCAGGTCCGAAGGTTGTTTCCATGAATGAGCAAGGATGACATAAGCCTGTATATTCAAGAATAACTTCACCAATCTGGAAGTGTTTATCTTTAAGCGCCAGCAGGTTAATCCCATTAACACAGATGTTACGTCTTAGCAGTGCAGGGTCAACAGACTCTAACCCTAAGGTCGAAGCAATTACAGGTAGATGCTCGGTTTGTATTATCGTGACCTGCCGATTGCCTGATCTTCCAGCATAGCGATCACCAGTAAGACCAAATTGAGTTTTAGCCTCAACTGCATCTACCACCAACATTTCCGCCCGACGCTCAGGCCGAACGCCAATCCAAGTGACTTTGCCAATTTGGGGTAGGGTTTTAAATAGATCGTCGAGTGTTTTCATTTTTTCTATGATGTTGGTGTATAGGGCTTAGCAAAACTAAAGGCTTTTTGAGTCGATCCTTCTTGACGAATTAAATCAAGTCTTAGTTTAGCCTCTTGAAGAGTAGGTATATGGCCTTCCGGAACCCACCACAACACTTGATGCATTTCTTGCATTTTATGAAACCACGCTTCACGCCCTTGAATGAGTTCTTTATGCGTAGTTTTATAAACAAAATGCCGAAGTGAATCGATATCTTGCCAAAGAGTCATGTTGACTAGTATTAATGGATTATTGAATATTACTTTTGGCGCTTCTTCACCTTCTTCGTCTTGGTATCGCCATATAAATCCTGGAGATCCTTCTGCAAGCACATGAATTTCACCAAGGCGATCAACAAAGCCGCTCATAATATCTGAGTTTTGATCAGCTTTGGCATCGGCGATATTAAGTTGTGCGAGGTGAAATTTTGTATTCATAACTTTTTATTTCTATGGCTGTTATATGTTTCTTATGAAGAATATCTTGGACTTTGTATGAACGTACAGAAAAATATGCAAAAAGGTGGGGGTGTTTTCTTAAGTATTTAAATTCTTTAATATTTCATTTAAAACAGCGTTTTTCGCATTTGTGTCGTTTTTAAGCGAACCTGATTTAGCCATTACTCGTATACCCCAGATATTTACCATTAAGTACTTAGCTAAACTTTTTGGATTCTTCTCAATTGCCAATTCACCTTGGTTCTGCGCTTGTTTTAGGGCCTCAAATAATTCTGTTTCTACTGCTTGTAGTTGTTTGTTTGCTTGTGCTTGAATACATGAATTATGTGATGACATTTCTAAGATTGTATTCACTAACAAACAACCTTTTTGGCTTTCATCGTTTGGTTTATTAACTAAGGTATGAAAGAAATTTTCAATCCCTTTCAAAGGTGAATCAGCTTCTATAATAAATTGCTGTAGTGTTGCTAAAGATCGTTGGCCGTATAACGCTAAAGTCTCTAGAAATAAACCTTCTTTAGAATCAAATGCAGCATAAAGACTACCGGGGTTTAATTTTGTTGCAGACACTAGATTAGGGATGCTCGTCATCGAATAACCCTTATGCCAGAAAGTATTCATAGCATTGTGTAATACTTCATCGCGATTAAATTCAACTGTTCTAGCCATAATGTATCCAGATTACATTTAGTTCTAATTTATACTTGAATGATCATTCAATATATTCTACTCTTATTCTTGAATGACCTTTCAATTATAAGAGAAAATCGAAATGAGTACACTAAAAGATGCAATTGCTGCTTATGAAGTTATTAAAGCAGAGAAAGTGCCTGCTGATAAATTAGCCATCATGAATCAAGCGACAGTAGATTTAATAGCGACTGAAATAGATAAACAAACACTAAAAACAGGGGATAAAGTACCTGAGTTTAGTTTACCAAATCAAAACAATGATGAGATGTCTCTTCCTGAGTCATTAGTAGTTTTGAATTTCTATCGTGGCGGTTGGTGTCCATATTGTAACTTTGAGTTAGGCGCTTTACAAAAATTAGTACCTGAGTTTGAAGCAGCAGGGGCAAAACTTATCGCGATTACGCCAGAAACTCCTGATCACTCAATGAGTACCAAGGAGAAGAACGAATTATCATTTGATATTCTTTCAGATGCAGGTAATCAAGTAGCTAAACAGTTTGGTTTAGTTTTTACATTGCCAACTGAGATTCAATCAATCTACGATGCTTTCGGTATTGATGTGAATAAGCACAATGGTGACGATACTTTTGAATTGCCAATTCCTGCGACTTATGTGATTAATACAGCAGGTGAAATTGTTTATCATTTTGTTGACAGTGATTACACTAATCGTTCTGAACCTACTGATGTTTTGGCAGCGGTTAAAGGACTGAGTTAATTCTGTTGTAGCTTTAAACTAGAATAAAAAACGCGTTCATTTGAACGCGTTTTTTATGTTTGAAATAATAAATATTTACTCGACTTATTGTAAAAGAAAACTAACCAATCAAGTGATTTTAAGTCGCTTGTTGGCACATTACCAAGCCTCTAAAATTCAATGATCGAAAAGCGAAATGGTTTGCTCAATTCGAATCTAATTTAGTTTGATTTAAACAAGAGGTATACACAATGATGTTCAATCAAATATTAAACAGAATAAAAGAAACATTCATGGTTTCTGGATATTCTCAGACAGTTAAAGAATTACGCAAGTTATCTGATAGACAGTTAGTAGATATAGGCATCTCAAGAGATTTATTAAAGCTAGGTGCTAAGGGCTACCCATGGCGTGAAGAGAAAGTATTGCTGGTGGTTCCTAATAATGTGACCAACCTACGCACTAAGAAAATTATTGCTAACACTCCCATTATGCCGAAAACACCAAAAGCAGCATAATAATTGTGTAAATAAAGTTCAGCTTTACAGGCATTCCTAGAGCCGTGTTACACAATGTGTTTCGCGGCTTTTTTGTGCCTGAAAATATGTTTATAAGCTATAAGATGAGGATTACTTTATTGACAGTTGTGTAGTTTTGGATAAATTTCAACATCATTATTCATAATTAATTGCTTATGAAAATTATTAATACTACACCGTTAGTCAGTAAAATTAAGTCTTAATGAATTCAGTGTCGTTGAAGGAATACTAAAAATTAAAAACCTTAAAAAGTGGGGAGGTGTCAATTAAATGCTTTAGATTCACCGGGATGCTATGTGTATTTGTTTCACTAGGTAAGCAGTAAAAATCGCCCTTAAAAAAAGCCCTATAGACTTATTAGTCTTTAGGGCTTTATTGTTTTAATTATTAATCGATATTATTCAAATCTTATTTTGGCATTAATACTGTGTCGATGGCATGGATAACACCATTGCTAGTCATAACGTCAGCTTTTACTACGGTAGCATCGTTAATTTTAACGCCACTAGATGCATCGACCATAACTTCTGAACCTTGTACTGTCTTTGCTGACTTTAATGTTACTACTTGCCCTGCAGTAACTTTACCAGCAACCACATGATACAAAAGTACCTTTCTTAGGGCTTCTTTATCAGCGAGTAAGCTGTTTAGAGCATCTGCCGGTATTTTAGCAAAAGCTTCATCTGTGGGTGCAAATACAGTGAATGGGCCTTCACCTTTCAATGTTTCCACTAATCCTGCTGCTTTTACTGCGGCTACTAACGTATTAAAGCTTCCCGCTTTAACTGCTGTATCCACAATGTCCATCTTTGCATGTGCGCCAACCTTTATAAATCCACCTTGATTGTGCCCAGCAGAATAATTTGTTTTCATTGCTTTGTCTGCGTAATTGCAGTCACTCGCTGTTGCCAGCATTGGAGTTGATAATAATAATGTCGCAATTGCTGCAGATATAATTTTAGTTCTCATTTCTCAAATATCCTATAATTGTGATGACAAATTATGTTGTCATAGTTATACAATACTTGTCCAAATGTAAAAAATTCCTCAAATTTAGATGAAACTTTTATGACTTTTTATTTATATTATTGTTAATTATTCATTAAAAACAGTCAGAAATAGTAATGTGTCTGGTTATATAAAACCCTGAACCCAAGTCACCAATTCACCTAGAGATTTGTGGTCACGTTCATTCAAGTCTTCTAAGGCTAATTCTTCCAAACGTTGTTGAAATTGAACTGCGGTCAGTGAGCAACCGTATTCACCATCAATCAAACGTGATTGGCAGAATTGCTTCCATTTTTGCTGGTCTTCTGGGCTGAGTGTTTCAGGCCAGTTTCTGGCGCGATATCTAAAATAGAGTTTTTGTAACCTGGAGGATTTGAATTGCGGGGTCCAGCCCGAGAGTGTTTCTGCTGATGTAGTTAGTACTTGATTGCATAGTTTGCGGTCGTCATTGCTTATAAAGCCTCCATAGAGGGCTGAGTCGGCATCCATTTCCGGCATATCCCGTTTGCGGTTATACATTTCTTTGAGTTTTGTGATTAAGGTTTCATCACTTAGTAGTTGTTGTTTGTGTGCTTCGATTTGTTGCCAATCGACTTGCCATTTTTCGGCCAGCTTATCTGTTAATGTATTTACGGGTGATAACGCAGGTGACTTGTTTAAGTGCACGCCTTTCAGAGCGATATGTTGATGGTTTTCATCGCGTTCGGCACGAGGTCTGTAAAGGTTATCTATAATTTCATCAACACTCATTGACAACATCGCACTTGGGTCGTGACGCAGGTCATAGCAGATGACTTCATTCTTATTCATAGGGTGTGTAATCAGAGGCACGATGGGTGAAATGCAGCCTTGTGTGGCGGGGAACATGCCACTGATATGTAATACAGTTTTACGTTGTGTCGCTTCGATGCTGGTATTTAATAGCGGCGAAACATTACTCTTAATACGCAAATTAAAGAAGTAATCATAGAGCCTAGGTTGCTTTTCTTTAATTAGGCGTGCGATATCTATGGTGGCTTTTACGTCGACTAAGGCATCATGTGCGCCCGTTTGTTCGATGTTGTTGGCAGCGGTTAAGTGTTCTAATCTAAAACTAGGAATTCCCTCTTCGTTATCACGATCAGGCCAATTAATTCCTTCAGGCCTTAATGCATAAGTCATACGCACTAAGTCGAGAATATCCCAGCGGCTATTACCACTTTGCCATTCACGTGCGTAGGGATCGATAAAGTTACGATAAAACCCAAAGCGCGTGACTTCGTCATCGAAACGAATGCTGTTGTAACCTGTGCCACAGGTACCAGGCACAGAAAATATTTCATTTATTTTTCCAAAAAAATCAGCTTCGTTATGACCATCTTTAGCAGCAAGTTGAGGTGCGATACCAGTAACTCGAACAGCATCAGGATGTGGCAAGAAATCATGTGTGGGTTTGCAGTAAAACATCACCGGTTCGCCAATCACTTCTAAATCAAGGTTTGTACGAATACCTGCAAATTGTGCTGCGCGATCGCGACGAGGATCAACGCCCCAAGTTTCATAGTCGTGCCAGAAGATAGTTATTTCAGACAATGTTTATATTCCTTATTTAGATTGAAACAGCTTAATAAAACTATTTGAAAAAACACTTATATAAACCCGTAAAAGTAGGGGGTGTCATTTAGAACATTAATAATGATCTTTAGTATAAAACTAGGCGAATTATATATGATGAACCTATATCTTATAAGCTTGTTTACTTTGATTGGAGTTAACTTTAGTTTTTATATTTAATCAAAACCTATAAATGACAGGCAAAAAAAAGCGAACCAAAGTTCGCAATTAAAATTAAATACTGACAATTATAAGTACTAGGGATGACAGAATAATAGGGAAACTATCTTGCAAAAGCACTTCTATCTATTATCAATATGATGGGCTAACAATAACAAAGTAAAAGCTTTTTCTATTTAAATAGCCCTGTCTAATTTAAATAGAAAATGAGGAAGTAAATTCTTTTAAATTAAACAACAAGCAATTAACTTGTTAACAAAATATATCATATTTCAGCTGAAAGTAACCTGAACAAAATAATTGTTTCTATAATCTTGGGTATTATTTGATTTTTAATTCTTTTGATATTTTTTATATTATCACTTTCAATAAAATCTACACTTGGAGTTTGCTCATCTACTATGTCATTCTATAAATTCTATTTGGAAATTAGGTGTAAACAATGCTGTGGTTGAAGGCGGTACATATTTTATTCGTCATGTCGTGGATGGCAGGGATTTTTTATCTTCCTAGAATTTTCGTACATTTTGTAGAAGGTAAAGATGCAGGGCAGGATGTTGATAGACTCGCCATTATGGCGCGTAAGCTATACGGCTTTATGACAATTATGATGATGGTTGCAATCATTACAGGGCTTTGGCTATGGCTTGCCTATGGTTTTGCTGGTGGCTGGCTGTACGTAAAATTGATTTTCGTTGGCTTGATGTTGGCGTATCACGTTTGGTGTAAGAAGCGTATGAAGGAAATGCAAGAGGGTCATCTCGATCGTAGTGGTGTTTTCTATAGATGGATGAATGAATTACCCGTAATACTATTGAGTGTGATTTTGGTGATGGTAGTAGTTAAGCCGTTTTAAGTTGTATCAAACGGTTTGATTATTGTAGAAATAAAAAAGCCAGATCGATGAAGACCTGGCTTAGTGCGGACTACATTTCTTTGATTAGAACTAAACGTTTAATTCGTCATCACTAATAAGTGTACTTTCCATGCTTTTGGTTCAATCAAATATTTAATTAGACAATATTTTCAGTACGTATTACTTCCAACCCGCTCTATCCATTAACTGAACCGCGTCTTTATTCAACTCACCCAGTTTCGATAGGTTTAATGAATCAGCGTTGAATGTGCCCCAGGTTTTTAAAGTATCACTCCAATCCCCTGAAGTGATTACAGGGTATTCATTGTTAACTTGTGCATACCAGTTTTGCGATTCCTTAGTCACTAAGAACTCCATTAGTTTCTGCGCATTGACTTTGTTCTTAGCTGCTTTTGTCATCGCAATACCACTGATGTTAACGTGCGCACCTCTATCTGCTTGATTTGGCCAGAATACTGCAACAGCATCTGCTGCTTTTTTCTGCTTTTCATCTTTGCCATTAATCATTGCACCATAGTAATAGGTATTGGCAATAGCAATATCGCATTCGCCAGCTGCTGCAGCTTTAATCTGGTCACGATCACCACCTTTAGGTTTACGTGCTAGGTTTTTGACAAATTGCTCTGCCCAAGCTTCGGTTTTCTCAACACCATGGTGAGCAACCATTGAGGCAACTAACGATTGGTTATAAATATTGCCTGAGCTTCTAATACAAATGCGATTCTTCCATTTTTCATTTACTAAGGCTTCATAAGTCGAAAGCTCTTCAGGCTTAACTTTTGATTTAACATAGAAAATAGGGCGGGCACGTAATGAAAGTCCATACCAAACACCTGCAGGATCACGATATTCCGCAGGAATTGCTGAGTTCAATGCGTCTGACTTTATTGACTGCAAAACACCCGCTTCATTTGCTTTGTGCAAACGTCCAGCATCGCTAGTAATGAATAAATCTGCAGGGCTATTGATGCCTTCAGTTTTTAAACGCTTAAGTAAAGGACCAGCTTTTGCTGTTACTAAATTTACTGAGATACCTGTTTCTTTAGTAAAGGTATCTAATAATGGCTTGATGAGTTTTTCTTTTCTAGCTGAATAGAGATTAACTTCTTCAGCTGCAAAACTAGTAATAGGTGTTGCTAGGGTGCAAGCGATCAATGTGGCTAGGCCAAGGATTTTTTTCATGTGGGGATTCCATAAATAATGAGAAAATAAGTTATGGAAAGAATGTTATTGCAAATAGGAATGATTAGCAATAGCGTTAAAGATATAAATGAGAATTATTCTTATTTGAAAATACAGTTTACATAATTAATGTGATTCAGATCATGCAATTCCATTAGGCTTTAGTTATCTATTGGCTCTGCATAAAGAATAAGAGAGTGATCAACAAGTGTGTAACCATGCTCTTTCGCAATTTCAATTTGACGTTGTTCGATGATTTCATCATGGAATTCAATAATTTTTCCATTTTTCATGTCCACAATATGATCATGGTGTTCACCACTGTCTAGCTCAAATACCGCTTGACCACCTTCAAAATTGTGGCGGATAACTAAACCTGCGGTTTCAAATTGGGTGAGTACGCGATAGATAGTTGCAAGACCGACTCGAGAATCATCATCACGCAATAGTTGAAATATTTCTTCTGCGCTGAAATGCTTCTGTTCTGAAGTCTCAAATATTTTAAGAATTTGTACACGTGGCTGTGTGACTTTAAGCCCCGCTTCTTTAATATCTAT
>JBALXO010000012.1:28850-56542 GCA_036960615.1 Cocleimonas sp.
ACCTCTGTGATGTTGGTCGGTGCGCCATGACCAGGGATGATGATGTCAGCCTTCAATGCTTCAATTTTATCCCAAGTTTTTACCCAACCTGCGGTATCGGTATGTTCAAAAATAGGCATAAGTCGCTGATGAAACGCCATATCACCTGAGATTAGTACTTTTTGCTTTGGTATCCATAATGAAATATCACCCGGGCTATGGCCAGGACCCAAATGTAATATTTCAAATCTTTCACTTCCCATTTCTATGACTAATTGGTCTTCGAAGGTTTTATCGGGATATACAAATTTTGTCCATTGAGCTTTGTCTCGCCGACCTTGTTGCATGCGCTCTAACACTTCAATGCCATGATTTTTCATTTCTTCAACGGCATCCACATGCGCAATAACTTGAGCACCTTGTTCTTGCCAGTAATTTGAACCCAACATTGCATGGCCTTGAGCATTTTCTAACACAACATATTTAACAGGCTGATCTGTGAGTTGTTTGATTTCATGATGTAAGGCTTTGGCAAGTAGGTAATTATTGCCTGCATTAAAGACCAATACGCCCTCATTGGTGATGATAAAAGAGAGATTATTATTGTGTCCTGAATTAGCATAAGTACCAGCAGCAGTAGCACCGATTGCCGAATATATATTATCAGTGACTTTTTCAGGCAGGGCATAGAGTAAAGATTCAGGCGCTTTGTTAATATGCTTAATGGGGAGTTTTAGTTCGTGCCATTTATCATATCCACCCGCGTAGTTTTTGACATTGGTGTAACCCATCGCCATCAAGGTTTTCGCTGCTAATGGACTTCGTTGATTAGTACCGCAATAAACTACTATGGGAGTATCTTTACTTTTAACGTGCGCGCCGATATCAAATTCTAACCAGCCTCGGGTGATATTGACAGATTCATCGGCATCAATATAACCACCAATAAAGTCGATTTCATTGGGACTACGCACATCGACCATTTCGATTTTAGGATTGTTTTTGAGGAGTTTTTGTAGCTCTGCAGTATCGATATTAATGATAGATTTATTAGCTTCGATAATCGCTTGTTCGCCGGGGTTGGTTTGTTCAGCGACATTGTCCTTAGCGTAGCTTTGATATGAAAATAGGGTGCTGATTAACAAAAATACAAAAGAGAGTCGGATTTCTGTAGTCATATCATGTATCTCCAAATTTATTTGTTGTTATCAAAAGTGCCAGAAAGGTGGGGGGTGTCTTTCTATTCAATATTTCCTGTCTGTTTGAGTAGCATTACTGCCAAACTATCAACGTTGACATCCAATTGTGTCGAACTTTTTTCAGACGTTTTATCAGTTTTATTATTCCAGATAAAGTAATCTGAATCTCTATCCTCATAGGCTAGTTGTTGATAGATCTTTGGCATACTCGGAATGTGGTCACCATAAAAACATAGCGTGCTAGGTTTGTCTGATTGTCGATATGCTGAAGTCAGTTTTTCAACCATTTTATCTGCGTTCTTTAGATGTCTGAGATACACAGTGAGATCGTTAATAGGCTCCATTGGCGCAGTTGAGTAATACCCGTCTTGTTCATCTTTTGTGGTTTTTTCAAGATGTAATGGCCCGTGGTTTTCCATGGTAATAGCAAATATAAACAATGGTTTATCTTTGTCTTTATTAGAATATTTTTCACTAATTTCTAGAATTTTATCGGTGACTGCTTGATCTGAAATATAAGGCCCAAAGGTCTGTTTAGTATCGAAGCTTTCAATGTCAATAAACTCATCAAAGCCCATCTGCGGGAAAATTCGATCACGCCCAAAAAATGAGGCTGGGTGAGGATGAATACACACACAATGATAACCTTGAGAATGTAATAGTTTCGCTAAGGAAACGATCGGCATTTTGTGAAGATATTGATAAGGATAGTAACGATAAAGTCCCATCTCCTCATATTTCAATCCTGTCAAAAATGAGAACTCAGTGCGCATGGTGTTAGCGCCCCAAGCGGGTACATTGAGTTTACCAAATAGAGTTGATTCCGCGATGCAGTTGTCGTAGTTTTCTAGTACATCGCTATTAATGGATTCATGCATACGACGTGCATCGAAGAATGATTCGCTTTGGATAACGGTTATATTTTGTAAGGGCTGATTAGCTGAAACAGGCAAAAAGGGAGGGGGGGACTTTTCTAACACTATTTTAGGTGTATTTTGATCAGAAGCTGTGAATGGTGATGCAAGCAATACGTTTTCTATAGTAGCTTTATGTTTGCTGCTGTTCGCTTGAATAGTATAGGTGAACAGCGAATTCAGTAATCCGTAAGATGTGTTGTCAATTTCGGGATCTTCACTCAGCTTAAGACCCTCTGAGATGCTTTTAGCCGTGATAAAGTAAAAGACAATTGCGATTACAGTAGTCAAGATTCTCTGTGCAGTTATCTGAAGTGAAGGTTCCAGCGTCAAAACTGCATAGATTAAAACAACAATTATTAACGGCATTATAATAACGGGCGCTAATCCCAAAAAAGGGAAGTACAAACGCGGATGTTTAAATGCCTGAGAGAACATCGAAATGTCAGAAAACACCATTGGCTCTTTGAGAGCTTGGAATTTTGCATTACTCACACCGCTTAAAATAATCAGGAAGATACTAACGGCAAGCCCTGCAAAAATTGGGCGTTGTACGATTAATGTAACCGCTAGAAATAACAGCGATACGAGTAAGCTTTGCAGTAATATTGATCTCGGATTTAAACTTGGTGGCTTCGGCTTTATCCATCGTTCTGGAATAAAAGAAAAGATAATTGTTAATAATAAGGCGATGCCAAACGTAAAGTAGGGTGTCGCAACAGAATCACTCATCAACGTTTTTTCGCCCCGAACAATTCACCCATAAAAAAATCAGCCATACGAGTTGGTAGAATGTTTAAAATTCTAATACCGTAATTGATAGGAAAAGGAAAACTAATGCTCGGTTTATTTTTTTCTAAGCCTTTAACGATTATGCCAGCGGCTTTTTCAGGACTCATCATAAACGGCTTGTCAGTTCTGAGTTGATCACTCAAATCTGATTTAACAAAACCAGGATAAACCATATTTACCTTAATGCCATCGTGTTTCAACCAGCCACGTAAACCTTCTCCGTACCCTTTAAGGGCTGATTTACTCGCAGAATAAATGGGTGTTACTGGCATGCCGTAAAAAGCGGTAAGCGAACTGATAATTGCAATTTGACCGTATTTACGCTGCTGCATTCTAGAAATTAAAGGATTCAAGCATGCTAGTACGCCGTATAAATTGGTATCAATAACTGCGGTGATTTCATCCCATGTTTCAGCTTGGCCTCTTTTACCGACGCTATTGGTTACGCCCGCATTGCATATGATTAAATCAATCGGAAATTCTTTGTCGATATTTTCAATTAAACTTTGAATCTCAGTTGTCTTGGTGACATCGGTAGAATGAATAATGACTTCTGCCTGTGATTGTTTGCACTGAGTTGCAATAATATCGAGCTTAGACTCATTTCGAGCTAACAAAATCAGTCGGTTATTAGGCTTTGCTAAACGCACTGCTAAGGCAGAACCAATGCCATTGCTAGCACCTGTAATTAGAATATTTCTTTTTTCAGTCATGGTTTATTATTTTGGGAAAATGTCAATATTCAGGAGTTTTTTAACGCTGTTAGCTACTGCCATTTCAATCCCTCGTCTATTATAAAAACTGCCATTAATCTGGGTATGCTTAATATAACACTGACGAAACGCTGCGAATATGGCTTTATCAGGTGGGCAAGCGTTTAGCCAAAAATTGTCGAGTGAACCCTGAAAAGTCAAACCATCAATATTGTAAATCGCAGAACCCAAAGCAATCACAGGACAGTTCGCGCCTAAAGCAGAAGTGCCGACAGTACTGTTAACCAAAATTGTTCCTTGGCATTCTGTCAGTAACTTATTCAAATCACCTGCTTCAAGATAAAGAACACGTTCTTCGTTGATATTAAAGTTTTTCAAAAGCCGCTTTATAACTTTGGTGTAGTCGATAAACCAAGGGTCAAGTGGGTGTAATTTGATCACTAGTTTGGAATCTTCTGATGCAAATTTCGCAAATGATTTTAGAGTAGTTTCAATCACTTCCGCAAGACTCTTGAAAGAAGAGTGTAAACGCATTTGTGAGTCGGCTTCTAATTGTAATGGCAGTAGATAATATCGCGTTTTGCTTTTTAGTAACTTATCGATAACTTGGTTGGCACTATCATTGTAAATAAAATGCACCAGAGGAATTCGCCTTACAAAGCCCCAATATTCAGCTAAAGGACTGTCTGGGCGATGCGTTTTATAATGAAAAAATTTTCTTTTAAGAAAAAACGAAGCCAGATGGAAACGAATATCATGCCATGCACGAATCAATAAACCGCCACCTGTAACTTGGGTTTTTTCTTGCCAATCTGAATTTGAACCGTTCTGTAAAAACCACTCAGCTTGATTCTGCGAGGTTTGATAAATACTTGAATATGCATTTACGCCACCGTTATCTAAAGTCACCCAGTTTGGCCTAAAATAGCCTTCTTCAAATACATGGATATTAATATTTTGTTGTTTCGCTAAGGCTATAGCATCGAGGTGAATAGGGCGGGTATCTCCGAATAAAGCAATATCAGAGATTTGGTGTTGTGTGAATAGCTCAGCATAAAATGCTGACAAGGCATCGAGTGATCCTAGGAAGTTAATGTGGTTTTGTGATTTGTGGAAATATTCACCTGAGAATAAGTCACCACCACAGAAATTCACTTTTAGACATTCTTGATTTGCGTTTATTAATGCTGTTTGTAATTGGTTGAAAAAAGGGCTGGCAACGCCTTGTAATAGAAGAAATGACTTTTTTTGGGTGTTTGAGCCTGAATCAGACATTTAAATGACACACCTCAACTTTTGGGCACTTTTCATCTTTATAAAAGTAATACTTAGTGCTTCTTGCCAATCAACTCAATTTCGTAACCATCAGGATCTTCAAGGAAAGCAATGATGGTTGTTCCTGCATTCATCGGTCCTGCATCTCGAATCACTTTACCACCAGTTTGCTTCATTTTCTCACAGGCTTCGTAAACATCATCAACTTCAATTGCGATATGACCATATGCAGTGCCTAGCTCGTAACTTTCAGTCCCCCAGTTATGAGTAAGCTCTAACACAGTATTTTCTTTTTCATCGCCATAGCCCATAAATGCTAGAGTGAATTCGCCATCAGGATAATTCTTGCGTCGTAATTCAGTCATGCCCAACACGTCAGAATAAAAAGATATAGATTTATCTAAATCGCCAACGCGTAACATGGTGTGGAGCATTCTCATGGAAATTCCTTATTAGGAGTTTTAAGTGATAGTCAATAATAGCTTAAGCTGAGAAAAAAGGGCAATTCTAGAATTTAGTTTAGTGTTCAAACGCCTGTTTTATCGCCCCAAAGCCATGTGTGTAATTGAGGTAAGATACGCGCTTCTCTCCAATCTAACTTTTGCATAGATTCGATTAACCATAGCATTTGTGTTTGCTGGTTGATCGGGATTACACGTGTCTTTCTTGTGATGTCATTATGTTCAATATTTTTTTCAGGATCATTTAAATGATCTTCTAACTTAGCGCTTGTATTGCAAGGTTGAACAAAGCAAGGAAGATGAGAGTATTGATCTGCAATTGCTTTTGACCATAGTAAGTCTTCCTCGTCTGCGACAACAAATTTTAAAGAGACGTTTTCTAATGTATCGCATGCTTCTAAACAACGATCTAAGCCACGCTTTTTAAATGACATGTTAGTTGATGGAGGTTTTGGACTGAGTGTTAACTGGTCTAATAAAGCAAACCAAGGTTTGGCAATACTGCCTTGAGTTTCCATTGAGAATTTATAGCCTTTCGACTGACCTAAAGTTATCAATTCTGCCAAGTCTTGCTGTGCTGGGTTACCACCGGAAAGTGTTACCCATAGAGGCTTTTTATCACTGAGTAATTCTATTTTCGTCATCACGGATTCAGCATCCATCGGTAACCACTGTTCTTCAAATTCAGGTAAAACGGCATAGCCGGTATCGCACCAAGAACAGCGATAATCACAACCACCCGTGCGCACAAACACTGTTTGTGCACCGATCAAAGCACCTTCGCCTTGAATCGTCGGACCAAAGATTTCAGAGATACTGATTAACGCATCTGTATTTGAGTTTTTTAGAATGATAGCGTTCATGTTTCTAAGGCTTGTATTCAGCCCAAGTTTTCGGTGTTTCACTGACTCGCATCGCACTGACTTCTGGCCATTTTGCTTTCGCCCAATCATATAAAAACTTAGCTAGGTTTTCAGCAGTCGTATCATCGTGACCAAATACTTCGTTGAGATGGCGATGGTCTAAGGTGTCATCAATATATTTTTTTAGAGCATCTAAATCGTTATAGTCACGCACAAAACCATGACAGTTAAGTTCTGCAGCTTGAAGTTCAGCCTCAACGATATAGTTATGACCGTGTAGACGGAAACAAGAATGTGTATCAGGGAGGTTTAGCAATTGATGCGAGGCACTGAAGGTAAATTGTTTACTGATGGTATACATTACGCTTGGTCTCCTGAAACGACAGTTTGCCAATAAGTCGAATCTGCATATTCTGTTGGATCTTTAATGCCCGCAAGATGAAAAGCTTCTTGGCGTTCGACGCAAGTCCCGCATCGTCCACATTGAAACTCAGTGCCTTTATAGCATGACCAAGTGTCAGCAAACGGTACTTTATACTTGTGACCTTCTTTGACGATCTCACTTTTGGGTATGTGCAAAAATGGCGTATAAGTTTCGATTTCAGCTAAGCCATCTAAGGCTAGTTTTTGCATTTTGGTAAAGGCTTCAATGAAATCAGGACGACAATCAGGGTAGATGAAATGATCACCACCATGCACAGCCATTGCGACTGTATCGGCACCTTGTGAAGTCGCTAAACCAAAGGCAATAGTCATCATAATCGCATTACGGTTAGGTACTACAGTGACCTTCATGCTTTCTTCGGCGTAGTGACCATCAGGTATATCGATATCATCAGTAAGAGCAGAACCGGTTAGTTGAGCGCCAACTTGGCTGAGATCAATGGTGATATGAGGAACGTCTAATTGCTTCGCGCAATGAGCAGCAAAATCGAGTTCTTTGCGATGGCGCTGTCCGTAATCAAACGACAGCAGTGATGTGAGCGTGCCTTCATTTGCTACTTTGTAAGCTAAAGTAACAGAGTCAAGACCGCCCGAACAAACGACTAGGGCTTTCATAATTCTACTTCTATTCAGTTGGGAGATCATTCTCCCCGTTTATTTATCTGTTGCGTCAACAGAGATAAATCCGTTGATTTATCAGGAGCAAGATTATAACTGAATAGATTTTAAATGCGAGAATGCTAAAAACTCTCTTAAGCGGAAAAATAGGCAAAAAGGTGGGGGGTGTCATTTCTATCGTTTATAATATGACTACTAACTAAAAGCATGAAAAATCTATCATGGCAAAGATAAAATCGAAGGTATTATTATGGTTTCAGATAGCCATCGCAATAATAGTCATCGCTTGGTTATCATATGATTTTTATTTTACGTTGATCGATGGGGTCACATATAAAGTTAGACTCAACGATACTTTGGATATTAGAGAGCATCCACTAGTTTTTATTATTACTATAGCTCTGAAGTTACTGGTTTATGGTTTTTTTATCTGGTTGTTTCATGATTGTTATCAATCGCTGAAAATAGTTAAAAAATAGATGCCTCCTTAGATTCGCTAGGAATCAAGGAGGTAGTAGAGCTATTTTCCGAAAGTAAATGCCGGGGAAGGTTGTGTCATCGTTCCGAAAACCCCTAAAAAGTAGGGGGGTGTCTTTTACTTATCAAATTTAGACAACCACTCAACCAAGGTCTCGTGGTAACGAGTAATTCCTTTGTAATCCTTTATTTCAGGATGTAAGTTTTTCATAACGCGATGCATACGTTTTGCCCATGCAGGATTAGTACATAAATCATTCATATTGATTAGATAAGTACGAATACCGAATAGCATACCGTTGCTTCTTGGTAAACGAAACAGAGTCTGCACTTCAACACGTAAATGAACCACTTCGCCTACATTATCTGGAGTGACTGAAGTGCGTTCATGTCCCCATTCGTGATAAACCTCAGGTGCGGTATCCATTCTTGGGTTCATTGTTATAGTCCAATTGAAGCGCTTCACCGGTTGGCCTAAACGAATCATTAGTAAATATTTTAGCGCGCGCTCAAAGACACCTTTTTCATGTGCTAAAGGAACAGGACCATGCCACTCCATAAATGACATGCCAAGATCAAATTGGATACTCCAGTCGGCGGCACAGGTAATTAATGATGCATCAGCCCACAGTGTTTCATCGCGTTGATCCATAACCACAAAATCACCTTGTGCTTGGCGGCCGATGTATTCAAATGGATCTTGAGGTAAGGTACTTTTATCGCCGAAAACAAAACTGTCTTTGATGCCCATTGGACGATTTTCCCAATGCCAATTATCACCGTCCTTGGTCAATGAGAAATGTTCTGGATAATCACGCGCAAATGATTCCATAATCAATTCGAGCGTGTCCCAGTTATGCAGATCCATATGATCTAAGGTACCGAAACGATTTGGGTCTTTTTCTAGCACGATACCGCGTTCGACCATTTCAGAAAGATAATGTTCATCGACATCGAAAGGGTGTTCGTAAACAGAGCCTACTTCCCCTCTTTCGTGCATTTCCATATTGACGGAGTACATATATTCGTCTTCTGGGAACGGAAACGGGAAACGCTCGATAGCCTCTTTACTGTTGGTGTAAGTGAAGTCGTCACGAAACGTTTGTATTGGGTCTTTAATCGCTACCTTTGTCATTTTCTATTCTCACTCTTAAGAGTTTTTTGTTTCACACTGCCTAGTCAATATTTGAACTATGCGTGATTGTGTTTATAAATCTAGTACCAAATTATCGCCGTTTACGCGTGATATGCAGGGCATCATACATTTACCTGACTCTTTTTCTTCGTCAGTTAAGAAATAATCTCGATGGTCGATATCACCTTCTACAACAACTGTTTTGCAGAATCCACATGCACCACCTCGGCAGGAATAAGGGATTTCAATGTCCGCTTTTTCTAGTGCCTCAAGTAGCGTTTCCTTTTCGGTAACTTCAATATTTCGCTGTGATTTATGCAAGCGAACGGTAAATGGCTTTCCCGTTTCTGGAGCTTTAAACTCTTCACTATGTATAGATGTTTCTGGCCAACATAGTTCATTTGCAACTTTCAATACTGCATCAACCATGCCTTTAGGACCACAAACATAAACGTGTGTGCCAAGTGGTTGATCATTCAGTAATGCGTTTATATCTAGTTTTGGACCTTGATCATCATGATAAAGTTTGACGCTTTTCGGATGCCTTTCGAGAAGTTCTTCAGCAAATGCAGCGTGACTTTTATCACGGGTTGCATAATGTAATTCGAAATTACCTTTTGTCATATCCATTTCATCTATATACGTCATGAATGGGGTAATGCCTACTCCACCTGCGATTAACAAGTGTTTGCGTGCGATCTTATAAACCGGAAATAAATTGTATGGGTTGCCAATTTCAAGTTCAGTACCAATTTCAACTTGAGTATGCATAAACTTCGAACCACCACGACCGTTGTCTTCTAATCGAACTGCGATTTGGTACTGCATATAATTATTCGACGACCCGACTAATGAATAGGGGTTTTTATGACTTTCATCATCATTTTTCATGCTGACAACCACATGGCTACCAGATGAATAAGGTAGAAATGGTTCACCATCAATGCGCTCAAACTTAAAATGTTTGATCAATGGCGTTATCTGTTCAACACTCGTTATTTTGACTCGGTTTGAAAAGGGCGCGGTCATTTATATAACTCCTGTCTTTCTGGCATTTCACCCGGTACCTCAGCATCAACGCGATATCCAAGATAGGCACTCATCTCGCGAGAAAAATGATTACAGTTAACTAAAGATAGATTACAGCCCTGACATTCATGAATATCGGTGGTGACACCTTCGCTTATTATTTCACAATGAGGACAATATACTCGGCGAGCTTTCGAACCCATTAGTTTTAAGTTGTATTCACTTTTATTCATTCCCGCATCACGGGCAATTTTAGCGACTTTCCAAATAAACGCTTCAGCACCACATATATATAAGCGAAGACCCATTTTGCTGTTGGCGAGAACTGCAGGTAAATCGGCTAAAAGTGCATCTTGATTATCAAATTGGTTGAGTTGATTACAACGTTCATTATTGAAAAAATTCTGTGCGTCAGATTGTTCCGCATCATTACCAGCAAACATAATGCTGCTGTTTGATGCTTTCATCGCGGGTGAATTACTGCAAAGGTCAATTATCCCTCTTAGACCTTCTGATTCTGCGATTAATAAAGACCAACGTGATTTTGGGTCAAACTCTAAAGGGACATAAATCGGTTTACTTTTTATGTCGATGTATTCTTCGTCTTCTACGGTCAAACCTAATACTCCTAGTGCTTATTGCGTTTTAAAATAGATCTCAGCAAAACTCGACTTATCAGTCGGGTTTTGCTGTTCATAAAAGAAAAATTATATTGTACGTGGCTTTTTCTTTTCAGGATCATAGAAAGCAAGACTATGAATTTCAGCCGTTGTATTCATGTTGCCACGAACGTCTAATTTTGTACCTACAGCAGCATGAGCAGGATCAATATGTGCTAGTGCAATCGACTTATTCATACGATGTGACCAGACAGGACTATTAATTACACCTACTTTTTCCCCATCAATATGTAATTCCGCTTGTTCTTCAGCAGCATCGTTATGATCAACGATTACGCCAACTACTTGTACTTTGTTTTTACCTTCACTAGCAAATAATGCTTCTTTGCCTCGGAAGTCACCTTCATTGCGTGAAATGGCAAAGTCAACGCCAAGGCCCCATGGAGAAATCTCTTCATGCATGTCATATGGATAGAATAATAAAGCCGCTTCAACACGGATCTTATCTAAACAATCAAAAGAACAAGGTACAACACCTTTATCTTTACCCAACTCAAGAATAGTATCCCAAATCTCTGGCATATTTTCGCGCTTAGAATAAATTTCAAAACCAAGCTCACCAGAATAACCCGTTCGCGAGATTATGACATCATGTCCGAATAAGGTGGTTTCAACCTGATGGAAGTATTTAAGTTCTGAAAGCTCAAAAGGAGTATGAGGGTTAAGAATTTCATAGGACTTAGGCCCTTGAAACGCAAGATCTTGAATAGAATCATCAAACTCAACCTTTACGTCTTTACCTTGTGCAGAGGCTTCTACCATTTCCTGGCAATGACCAGAACCGTGGGCAACTAGATATTTTTCATTATCGAAGCACGCTACGATACAATCGTCAGTAACTGTGCCTTGTTCAGTTAATACAAGTGCGTAAACAGACTGACCAGGAACAATTTTAGTTAAATCACGAGTAATTGCATGATCTACTGTAGCTTGGGCATCAGGCCCTGTAACCCAAAATTTTCTTAGACCAGATACATCAAACAGTCCTGCAGCGTTACGAATGGCATCATGCTCATCACAAGCATCAGCATCATAGCTCCATGCTGTACCCATGCCACACCAATCTTCTAAATCTGATCCTAACGCGCGATGGCGTGAGGCCAATATCGATTCTCTATCACTCATGTTATTCACTCTTATGTTAAATATAAAATTAAAAGGTCAGGCTCATTATTACCCTGTCTTATTTGTGGCATTGTATTTGCGTTCAGAACAAAAAATAACAGACAAACTAACCATTTTCAGACTGCATATTATAAAAATAGCATTTCTAAGATGGCTCTAAATTTATACATTATAAAAACTAATCTGACTGTTTATATCGCCTTACTTGTCTATAGAGTAGGATTTAAATACTTAAAAGTCTAGAAAGAGAATTTTATTATCTTTAGCTTTTTCTAGATATTATCTTTCTAATTTACTACAGAGAAATATAAGCACTTATTTACAATACTATAAAAGGTAAAATATTCATGACAGGAATATAATTTTATTTTTAGTAAAGTATGGTTTTCTTGACTATACTAATTCAAATGCAATAGAAATAAACCAGTATCTAGAAAAGACACTCTTTTACTAGGTAATTTTTAAGTTCAGAAATGCATAGTTTTAAATTAATGCTATATATGTATAGATCAGTTTAGTTAGTTAAAAGGCTTCAATAATAATAAAAAATGAAGATTTCGTAAGTTGTATCAATAAGGAGGAAGTAGGATGGGTAACAATTTAGACGCTTTAACAACGGTATTTACCGAGTTTTATTATTGGGTAACGATACCATTGATGTTTTTGATTCATGTAGGATTTTGTATGTATGAGGTTGGCGCAAGTCGACGAAAAAATCATATGCATACGTTAATGAAAAATTCGATGATTATTCCACTAGTTACAATTACATTTTACTTCTTTGGCTGGTGGATATATTGGGCGTTCTATAATTTCCCGATGTCAATTGATTGGGCCGCAGGAGCCGCAAATACCCCTTGGGCCGAATCCATGGGAACAAATATAGGTGACAGAATCACTGGTGTTTTCTGGGCAGCGTTCTTATTATTCTCATGGACAGCTGCTTCAATCGTTTCTGGTTCAGTTATTGAGCGTATAAAATCAAGTGCGTTTTGGGTTCTTGCGGTTGTTATAGGATCTGTTGCTTGGATTATTGATGCAGCATGGGGCTGGCATCCAACAGGATGGATGGTCAGAATATTAGGCTATCACGATGCTTATGCTTCCGGAGTTATCCATGCTATTGCAGGCGGATTTGCCTTAGGTGTTCTTGTTGTACTTGGACCTAGATTAGGTAAGTTCGGTAAAGACGGGTCGATACGAGATATCGTTCCTCATAACCCTTGGCTAGTATGTGTCGGTCTATTCATTATCTATGCTGGCTTCTGGGGCTTCTATGTAGCTTGTAACGTACCATTAATATCTCCTGAAGGAATTGGTGGTCTACTTACAGGTGAGACATGGACTGCAACAACTATTTACTTAACGCCTACAACACTTAGTGCAATTACCTTCAACTTCTTGATGTCTTTATCAGGTGGCATGATGGCAGCATTTGTTGTTTCTAAAGGCGATGCTTTCTGGACTTACTCTGGCGGCTTAGCAGGAATTATTACTGCATCAGCTGGTAATGATCTTTATCACCCGATCCAGGCAATGTTAATTGGTATGGTTGGAGTGGTTATCGTATACAAGATGCACTTCTGGGTTGAACGTAAATTCAAAATTGATGATGCAGTAGGTGCAGTAGCTGTTCATGGTTACGCTGGTTTCCTAGGTGTAGTAATTTGTGGATTTGTATTATGGGGTCACCCTAGTTCACCGTATGAAGGATATGCAGCTATCAATCCATTAGGAAACTTTATTGGTGCTCTAATTATGTTTGGTCTTTTAGGTTTTTTACCAGGCTTTATTACCGCAAAGATTTTAAATTCCTTTGGTGCACTTAGAATCCCTAGAGAAATTGAATTAATGGGACTCGATTTTGACAGTATGGAAGCAGAACAAGCTGCCAGAGATGATGTCGATGCTGCTGTTAAAAAACTAATTAACGAATAAGGAGATTATTATGATTTTTATGTCAACTACAGGAATAGAGTCATGGGCTGTCGACTTAAAAGATGTCGGTGCTATTTATCCTTTTCAAGGTACAGAAGTTGTACTAGTTATTGTCGGTGTTGCAGCTTGGATTGGATGGCATATTTGGTGTAACAAATGGGAAAAGGAACATCATAAGGAAATGATTGAAAAATATTGGAAAAAATAAAACCTGATTAATCATGTCAATTATCCGATTACCCTCTATAGTTTATAGATAGAGGGTGATTAGATATCAAGTTGTTGTTTTATAAAGATATCCAAATCTTGTATTTGCTACGGTTAATCTTGCAAATAATTCATTCCTCATTAGAAATGAAATTAGTTTAACTATATGTAGCATTGTTTTAAATAAGTATGTCAATTGAAATAAAATGGAGTGAAGAATGAAAATATTAAATACAAAATCATTAAAGACTATCGCAGCAGCATGTTGCCTAAGTCTTACTGCAGTAACTAGTAGCGCTATTGCTGCAGATAGCACTAAGCCAATCGTAATTCCAATACATAACTGGTCAAGCCAAATTGTTTCGGCTCATGTACTTGGTGAGATGTTCAAAAGCATGGGTAACAACGTAGAGTTTGTTCCTGCTGATACACAGGCTGTTTATGAGTCGATTCGTAACGGTGACGTAACACTTTCGCATGAAGTATGGGAGTCAACATTTGGAAAATCATTTTATAATGCGATGGCGAAAGGTGGTGTTATAGATGCAGGGACTCACGCAGCTACTACACTGGAAGAAATGGGCGTACCAACATGGGTTGTTGAAAAAGGTTTGTGTCCTGGTCTACCAAATTGGGAAGCACTTAAAGAAGAAGCTTGTTACAAAAACTTCGTAACAGCCGATTCTGGTGGAAAAGGCCGTTGGTTAGAAGGCCCACAAAGCTGGCACGGAGATCTAATGCCAGAACGTCTGAAGGCTCTTGGACTTGATAAAAACTGGACTATTAAATTTGCCGGAAGTGCTGATTCATTATGGACAGAGCTTGCTTCTGCGAAAAAAGAACAACGAGGTACGGTTGTATTTAATTGGACTCCAAACTTCACTGATGCAGAAGGTTACACATTTATAAAGTTCCCTGAATATAAGCCAAATTGTCGTATAAAAGATGGTGGTGATGGTAAATGTGGATCACCTGTAGGTTGGTTGAAAAAAGCGGCGAATTATAAGTTCCCTAAAACACATCCTGCTGCTTACACTGCTTTCTCGAAAGTATCATTTACTACAAAGCAAGTTGGCGAAATGGCGGCATTAGTTGATATCGATAAAATGGATCACAAAGATGCTGGTAAAAAATGGTTCGAAGATAATAAAGAAACTGTAATGTCGTGGACTAAGTAATTAGTCTATCAGGATAATTTATTATCCTGAAGTAACAGACCCCTCTGGATTAGTATTTAGCCAGAGGGGTTCTTTTTAGGGCAACATTTTTATTTAACTACCCATAGTGGTAGAGCTAAAAGCTAAGGGAATTAAACGCTTATGTCATCAGAAGCAAATACTTCAACTTCAGAAAGCCCAGTAGTAAAATGTGACTCTGTATATAAAATTTTTGGAGACAATGCTCAAAGCATGATGAAGAGCTCCAATGGTGTGGTTGATGCTACTAAATTCCAAGCAGCTGGCTGTATCGTAGGTGTTAACAACGCCTCGTTTGAAGTGCACAAAGGTGAACTTCTAATTATTATGGGTTTGTCTGGATCTGGCAAATCAACACTGCTTCGTTGCATTTCAAGATTAACTGACGCAACAGCAGGAAATATTTACATCGATGGTGAAGATATTCTGTCGATGAATAATAAGAAATTAATTGAATTACGTCGAAGCAAAATGGGCATGGTGTTCCAAAGCTTCGCGCTACTGCCACACAAAACTGTGCTGGAAAATATCGCTTTTCCATTGCAAGTAAAGGGCATGAGCACTAAAGAAAGTATGTTACGTGCCAAAGAAATGGTCGACCTTACTAGTCTTACAGGTCGTGAAAACTACTTCCCTCGCGAATTATCAGGTGGTCAACAGCAACGAGTTGGTATTGCACGTTCATTGGCGATTGAGCCTGATATCTGGTTTCTCGATGAACCATTCTCAGCACTTGATCCATTAATTCGTAAAGAAATGCAAGATGAATTTCTGCGTTTACAGAACTCACTGAATAAAACTATTCTGTTTGTGACACATGATTTTGACGAAGCTTTGAGGCTGGCAGATCGTATCGCTATTATGAAAGATGGCATTATTGAGCAGCTCGATACGCCTGCGAATATTGTGCTTAATCCAGCTACTGATTATGTGCGTAAATTTACCGAAGAAGTACCACGTGAAAAGGTACTGAAGATTGAAACTGTGATGGATTCTTTCGATCCTAAAGCCGATATGAGTGATCTAAAGGTTTCCAAAGATGCCATCATCGAGACAGTCGCTAATAGCATATTAAATTCGAGTAAGCCGGTAGCAGTAACTGATGAGAAAGGTGAGGTTGTGGGTGCTGTTTATGCTGCTAAAGTAATCGATATGTTGTTTGGTAGCCACTCCAATCAGTCAGTAGGACAATAGGTATGATCGATAATATAATGGAGGCGCTGCAGGAGAAAAAATACCTACAGTTTATTCTGCTAATTATTATCTTTCTGGTTATTTATGCATTCGTCCCGCAGACTGAAAGTAATGTTCTATGGCGCTTGCCACCACTATTTAAAGAACTGCCGTTGATGATCAATAACGGTGCTAACTATTTAATGTTTGAATGGTGGCCGATTGATGTTTACGACCCTGATATCGAAGAGTTCGAACAAAAACCCTTGTTTGGCCAATTCACACGTAGCATCTCTGGCGTGATTCTATTCATGATTGAGTTTATTCGTGAAATCCTGGTAGGTGGTGTAAAGACTATTGTTACCTTTACTAGCTGGGATTGGGTAACCGAGAATGAATGGGCTCGCTGGCCTGCATTACCATGGACAGTGATTACTGGTGGTATCGCAATTTTGGGCTATTCCTTAGGCGGTCTAAGACTGGCGCTGTTAGTGCTATTCTCCTTTACCTACATCGCGGTATTCGGTCAATGGGTTCCCTCAATGCAAACTCTTTCGTTTGTATTGATTGCAGCTCCTATAGCGGTATTACTTGGATTGTTTCTCGGTGTTTGGGCTTATAAAAGCAAAACCGTTGAAATGGTAATGAATCCATTCTTAAATATTGCACAAATCATGCCAGCCTTTTCTTATCTGATTCCAGTAATGGTGTTCTTTGGCATTGGAGATCATGCCGGAGCAATTGCTACGGTTATCTTTGCTACTCCTCCCATGGTTCGTCTAACGGTTCTTGGTCTGAAGAAAGTACCACCAGAAGTCGGTGAAGCAGGACTGATGACAGGTTGTACTGATCGACAGTTAATGTACAAAGTACTTATCCCGTCCGCGCGTCGTGACATTCTGATTGGTGTTAATCAGGTGATTATGCAATGTTTAGCGATGGTAGTTATTGCATCATTGATTGGTGCAAAAGGTTTAGGAAATGATCTTTTAACCGCTCTGAATGGCTTACGTGTAGGAAAGGCGTTAGAGATAGGTGTTTGTATCGTACTGATAGCTATCGTACTCGATAGATTATCACTCGCATGGGCGAATAAACAAACCGATTATTTTGCGGAGCTATCGTTTAAAGAAAAACACAAGTATTCACTGCTTTTTTTAGGTGTCTTTGTTGTAGGGGTTATTCTCGCGATCATAGGTTCTTTTATATTCAAAGAAGGCTTCAACTATTTGAACATCATTCCGCATAATAAAGGCATTACCACTGAGGCATTTTGGCAGGCGGGTGTTGACTGGATTTGGGATACTTTTTTCTACAGCCTAAAAGCATTTAACGAGTGGTTAATAATTGGTGTACTGATTCCTGTAAAAACAGCATTTCTTGGGATGCCAGTGATTGCAACTTTTACCTTAATGATGGGTACTGGCTTTATTGTAGGCGGCTATCGAACTGCACTAATGGTAGGTGGCTTCCTATTATTTATCGCCTTGACTGAATGGTGGGACAGAGCCTTGATTACGGCTTACTTAATAACTATAGCTGTAATTATTTGTAGCACCATCGGAATTTTGGTGGGTACTCTATGTGCACAACATCGAGTTTCATCAAGATTTATGCTCACAGTTTGTGACACCTTCCAGACCTTTCCATCATTTATTTACCTCATTCCGGTAATGATGTTATTTGGTGTGACGGATACCTCCGTACTCATCGCAATCATAGTTTATTCCACGATACCGGCGACGCGTTACACCATTGAAGGGTTGATAAGCGTACCGCAGTCACTACAAGATGCGGGAACAATGTCTGGCGTTAACCGCTTCCAACGTTGGTTGACTATCGAATTGCCCATGTCATTCCCGCACATAGCTCTGGGTGTTAACCAGACAGTGGTATTTGCACTGGCTATGGTTATTATCGGCGCTTTGATAGGTACTGATGATCTTGGACAATTAATTCTGAAAGCAATATCTGATGAAGTAGGTATCGGCAATGGATTGGTTCTAGGGCTTTGCGTGGCATTTATTGGGTTAGCGATTGACCAGATTTTACGAACTTGGGCCGATCAGCGAAAGCTGGCACTAGGTCTGAAATGAGTATCAGAGTTATGTACAGGATTTTTAGTTTAGGTTGCAAATTGTATTATCAGTGCGTGGTCAAAACTAAAGAAAGAGCCTTTGATTATTTAAACGATGGCTATTTAGGTAATGAAAACAAAGGGTATTTGGTGACTTTATTTATTTTTAAAGTTAATTAGCTTCACTTAATTGAAATATTAAATGAGAAGAGAATGATGTTATGAATATTACAGCATCGAGTCAAAATGTAAGAACTCCCGGTTTGGGATTTGGTTTAGGACAGTTAGAGTTAGGTAAAGAAAAATATTGGGTGCACGGGGAAAGTGTTACAGCCATCCCTTTGTATAAAGGGGATATTGTTACTGTTGTCGACCCTGAAGGTTTGCAATCAGTATTATTAACCGCTTACGACCATACGGGTCAATGTATTACTAGAGAGTTTGGTCAAAATCCAAACCTAAACAGTGATTTGTTACGCAGTACGGTATTTGATAATCCTACTTTAGCCACTTCAGTGCTAAGACATAAGTTAGCAGCTCATAATATACAATTAAAAAATGCAGAAGTTGTTTCATTATTAGAAGGTGAAACAGCACCTAATAACCAAGTTAGTTTTGAATCTGCTTGTGATGCTCTAGTAATCTTTGCTGCGCCTAAAGTAAGCAATCCACTTTATGATTTACCTGCGACCGACTTAATGTTATTTGTTAAGCGCTCTGGAGTTGAATCAGATTTAATTGAAACTTTACCTGATCCATTGGCTGATCCCAGTCAAGATTTTCGTATTGATAGTAAAACTGCATCCGCATATGAAGTTAAGGCTGGAGAGTACTTTCAAATAATCGATGTGTTTGGTCGCCAATGTTCAGATCTGCAATGTTTCGATGCTGAATCTATACAACAGGGAAATCCACGAATTATAGATATGTCTAGCACACGAGCCGCTACCGGAAGTATCTATCCTGGACCAGGCTTGTATTCTAAATTCTACGATCAAAACTTTGAACCGATGGTAGAGGTTATTCAAGATACCTGTGGCAGGCATGACAATTTTGGCACCGCCTGTACTTCAAAATATTATGAAGATGAAGGCTTTTTTGGCCATGCTAACTGCTCTGATAATTTTAATGCCGTAATAGCACCTTATGGCGTTGAAAAGCGTAAGAGTTGGATGGCAATGAATCTCTTTTTCAATACCTTCTTTGATGCTAATCATCAGCTTTTATTTGATGATCCTTGGTCGCGACCGGGTGATTTTATCGTATTCCGAGCGCTCAAAGACTTAGTCTGTATGTCTTCAGCTTGCCCTTGTGATATCGACCCTGCGAATGCATGGAATCCCACTGATGTTCATGTGCGAGTTTATCCAGAAAAAAATATATTTAAACGTGCAATAGCATTCCGTAAAACTACCGATGCAGGACCAGAAATGACTAAAGAAACAGGCTTCCACCCAAGAACTTCTGAATTAACGCGTAACTTTGTTGAATACAATGGTTTTTGGTTGGCAAATAGCTTTAATAACTACGGACCTACCAAGGAATATTGGCGTTGTCGTGAAGACGTGATCATGACGGACCTTTCACCTTTACGAAAATATGAAATATTAGGCCCTGATGCCGAATTATTGATGCAGACGTGCGTAACCCGAGATATTCGTAAATTAGCGGTAGGGCAGGTTGTGTATACCGCAATGTGTTATGAATCGGGAGGTATGATCGATGATGGTACGGTGTTCCGTTTAGGTGAAAAACTTTTCAGATGGATTGGTGGCTGTGACAGTTCTGGCTTATGGCTTCGTCAAAAAGCAGAAGAAATGGGCCTAAAAGTTTGGGTTAAAGACGCCACAGAAACGATCAATAATCTACAAGTACAAGGCCCTAAAAGTCGTGACGTACTCAAAGATCTTTTTTGGATGCGAGATGATCAAACGACTGTAGAAGAATTGGGTTGGTTTAGATTTTCTATAGGACGTTTAGGTGATGAACACGGCGTGCCAATTATGGTTTCAAGAACTGGATATACTGGCGAACTAGGTTTTGAAATATTCTGCCATCCTGATAATGCAGTCGAAGTATGGGACGCAGTTTGGGAAGCAGGACAAGAATATAAAATCGCGCCTCTAGGTCTGGAAGCATTAGATATATTACGTATCGAAGCTGGACTGATTTTTTCAGGATATGAATTCAGTGATCAAACTGATCCTTTTGAGTCTGGCATTTCATTTACTGTCCCGCTGAAAAGCAAAGAAGAAGATTTTGTTGGGCGTGAAGCACTTGTGAGGCGATCTGCTTCACCACAACGCAAGTTAGTAGGTCTTGAACTCTCAACCCAAGAAACTGCTGCTCATGGTGATGGCGTTTATATAGATCGCAATCAAGTGGGTGTAGTCACCAGTGGTACTTATTCTCCAATCTTAAAAAAGAATATAGCTTTAGCGATAGTTGATATTTCTGCCACTGAGATTGGTAAAGAATTAGAAGTAGGAAAACTAGACGGACATCAAAAGCGGATCCCTGCAAGCGTTGTTGCTTTCCCACATTTTGACCCTACTAAGAAACGTGTCAGAGGTGATTATTCATAATTGATCTGTTGGATTTTCCTTATTATAAGAACGATTTAAATAAGGCATCGTTTGAGTAATAAAAAATGCCTCCCCCTATTTTTTTAGTTTTCTGCAGAAACAACTAAAAGTAGGGGGGTGTCATTTTTTATATAAACTAGGTTATATCAGCTATCCATTGCAGGTGCAGCGAAACGACCAACAACGGTCTCATTTCCTTGTTCAGGATTGCTGGGCACATTAAATGCTAACAATAACGAGATGCCCGCAAAGATAGCGCCAAAGTAAAACACCAATGAAGGTGAGGTCATCCAAAGCGCGCCAAAAAGCACAGGAATAACAACTGCCGCGATATGATTAATCGTAAATGAAACGCCAGCAGTTGAAGCAATATGTGCAGGATTCGCAATTTTTTGGAAGTAGGTTTTTTGTGCTATCGCCATTGCAAAAAATAAATGATCGATAATGTATAAAGCCACTGCAATGTTTGAATTCTCAACCACAGCATAACCAATAAAAACTGCGATCAAACCTACATACTCTATTATCAGCGCATTTCTTTCTCCAATTTTGCTAATCATTTTTCCAATACGTGGCGCTAGGAAGATATTGAAGCCCGCGTTCACTAAAAACAACAATGATATTTCGCCAACACTAAAGCCAAATTTTTGGACCATTAAAAATCCCGCAAACACGACAAAGATTTGACGGCGCGCACCACCCATAAATTGTAATGCGTAAAAAAGCCAATAGCGTTTTCGAAAAATTAACGTTTTACTTTGGTAGACCTTTTCTGGGAAGGTTTCAAAACTCGACCATGCATAAACTGCAATCATGATAGAAATACCTCCACCTAAGAAATAAATCCATTGGTAATCGATATTTAAGAATTCGAATAAAACCCACACTAAGGAAAAAGCAACGATTGAAGCAGCCGCACGCGCAGCAATAATCTTACCTAAAAACTCAGGTGCTTCTTTTTTACTCAACCACTGTAAAGATAGAGAGTTTTGTAAAGTTTCTAGATAATGGTAGCCCATCGACATCAAAATAGTAGTTAGATAAAAACCAATCGCAGAAGGGAAGAAACCAGTTAGTAAGGTCCCCAAGCCGAGCATAACCAGCGAGACGTAAACCATTCTTTGTTCACGAATTATCAACAAAATATAAATAATGGTAAACGCAAGAAAACCTGGAACTTCACGCAGGCTTTGTAAAATACCAATTTCAACCCCACCAAATGAAGCACGTTCGATAGCAAAGTTATTCAGCAGGTTTTGCCAGATAGCAAAGCTCATAGCTGAGCCTGCGGCTATGAGCAACAATAAGAGTTCAGGTGAGTTTTTGGTAATTTTCATGATTGAAATCTGTTAAACAGGATTCGAATTAGATTAACACAAATAAAAAGCCGCGAATTGCGGCTTTTTATTTAATTAAAGTTAATATCTTTCAGGCTAGTTTGTGAACTGCACCCAAGGATATTTCTTATCTGCTTTCACGTGACTCCAAAATAAATTTCCAGAGTTACGCCAAGGGTCTAATACAATCCCTTCGGGTACGCCTTTGCCTTTTGCTGAAACAACTAGAGTACTGTGCTCTCTCCAGTATTCGCGTCTGAAAGCAACACCATGGTAAAAACTTAAGGACTTCATTGGGCGGTTAATTTGCTTACCCATATCATGGGTCCATTGCCAGCATAAACCACGTGGGCGTTTACCGTAATTGACTAAAACATTATGGAATAAAGGAGGGCTCATAAGCTTATAACGATTGGCGAGTACTTTAGGGTGAAGGACAGCCTCGCGCGCAACGAAATTAGCTTCACTAGCTACAATATTGGGGCCTAAAGTCATAATGGCTTTACGCAATGCTTCTATTTTTTGTACATCTTCGGTAACAATGGCTGAAACCAATGTGTTACCACTTTTATCAATTCCTACTCCCTCATAATGAATACTTGAACAGGCACTTAATACAAGTAGCGTTGATAAAATAAAACTTAACTTCATTAATTTTTTACTTAAAAAATTATTGCTTAGGATTAAATGAGTGTTATTTGTTTGCATTTATATTTAACCTTTCCAGTCTCTGTTTATTGAGGGTTTAAAGTGTAAGTTCTACGGGTATATTTTGACCAAGGATATAGAGGATCATCGCCTGTCTTAACCCAATAAAGTTTAGCTGAATCGCGCCAAGCATCAAGAATTATTGCGTCTTTTATACCTTTACCTTTAGCGGCAACAGTTAATACATTGTGCTCAAATTGTTTTCCTTGAAATGAAACTGCACGTTGTAATGTTAAGGTATTAAAGGTTCTATCTTTAACAATCTGATCTGTCATATCGCGTGCAAAGTGATAGCACAATCCTTTTTCTCGTTTGCCTGTGTTCACTAATACATTCTGTGAATTGGGAGGTGAGACTAATTTATATTCATTAGCTAAATGCATTGAGAATAGGACTGCTTCACGTGCGATAAAACTTGCTTCAGTCTTATCAATGTTTGGTCCTAAACCTTTTATTGCTTGAGTTAATTCTTTGATTTTGAATTGCGTTGTTGAATCAATCGCCGAAACGATAGTTTTTCTTTGAATCGGATCAAAAGTGACGTTGTCAAAGCGAACATCATTAACAATAGGACTACTACATGCTGAGAGTAAAATACTGCTTAAAATTAAAAATAGGATAGGTTTCAAATTCATCGTTTGTATTACTTGTTAATAGGTTTCGAACAGCACATCATGTAATTCACACTTACATCATTACCTAGTTTGTAGCTTTGAAAAATGGGATTATAGGTCATTCCAATAATATTATCTAAATGTAAACCTGCCTCACGTGCCCAGCCTTCGAGTTCAGATGGTTTGATGAACTTTGCGTATTCGTGGGTACCTTTTGGTAATAGGTTCAAAACGTATTCAGCGCCAATAATCGCAAATAGAAACGACTTTGGGTTTCTGTTTAAAGTAGAAAAGAATACTTTTCCACCCGGTTTAACTAAATCACTACAAGCTTGGATGATAGAACTTGGGTCAGGAACATGCTCAAGCATTTCCATACTACAAACAATATCGAAAGCACCCGGTTGTTCTTCTGCTAGTTCTTCAACGGTCACTTTTTGATAAGTCACATTGTCAACGCCTGATTCTAAAGCATGCAATTCAGCTACCGACAACGGTGCTGTCCCCATATCAATGCCCAGAGTTTCTGCTCCACGCAATGCCATACTTTCAGCAAGAATTCCGCCACCACAGCCGACATCAATGATCTTTTTGCCTTTTAGGCCGCCAGCATGTTTATCAATATAGTCTAAGCGTAACGGATTAATCTCATGCAAAGGCTTGAATTCACTATCACGATCCCACCACCGGTGCGCTAAATCTTCAAACTTTTTGATCTCATTTGGATCAACATTTCGTTGCGCAGATTTATCATTTAAATCATCAGTTTTAGTAGAAGCTTGCATCTTTCATTCACTCAATTAACTCAGATTTCGTTAGTGGTTTTCTACTAACAGATTAGTACGTTATTATAACTAATCTGGATGCAATTAAATTTATTTAAATGATACGATTTCTGTTCGGCATACTATTAGTACAAATAGCCACTGTAATCTTAGTGCTCTTGGCTCCCGAGCTTCAAGGCATCGGCTGGTTAAGATTGTTTATCCCATTACTGGTGATAGGGTTTTTCGCTGCATTTTGGTTAGCCTCAATGGCAAAACATAAAACCAAAGATGAAGTAAATGTTGCTACTGCAGAACATGCTCGTGAAAAAGAAAAGCTTCAGTTAAATGCTGAGAGAGCTAAAACGCGTTTAGTCAAAAAGACCCAACAGCAAATAGCTAGAGAAAGCACAATCGCGCACAGCAAAGCGAACTTCAAAGTCGGGGCGGCATTTGCAGGTACTATTGGTTTTGGTGCATTAATGTTACTGACTGAATTAATAACGCTAGGATTACTCACAATGAGCACTGCAGGTGGCGCTTTAGGTGGTTACTTATGGCGGGCGAAAAAAGGAGATAAGCGATTAGCTCAGTACGATGGTAATAAACTGATTGATGGAGCAATTAAAGTAATTAAAGAGAAATAGGGCTGTTCTTTAATTAGAAAAGACACCCCCCTACTTATTACCTATTTTCAGGTCAATAACGTTCTTTAAATTGTAATATTCCCAGTAAAATCATCCCAACGCCCATAATCACCGCCGCCATAATTAAAGGCATGGTGTAATTACCTGTAGCTTCTGCAACCACACCTGAAATCGCTGGTGCTACTATTTGCGCAACGCCATAGCTCAAGGTTAAACGCCCCATCGGTTTTGCTGGTTTGGTTGGGTAAAACCTGCCAACCATAGTGAGCATTAAACTCACAATGCCGATAAAAGTAGCGCCAAAAAAGAAACCACTGACCAGTACGCCAGTTAGACTATGACTAAACGCAGGAATAATAATACCGATGATATTAATGCCAAACGCGATAGTAATCGCTTTTAGAACACCTGTTTTACGCGCGATTCGATCCCAAATAATACAAGACGGTGCGGCGGCAATACCTGCAACCAACCAGACTAAAGAACCATTGCCTTTCAGTGCAGCTTGTTGATCAACAATTGCAACCAAAAACGTAGCGCTAATGACATAACCGATACCTGCGCAAAAATAGGATGCATAGAGTAATAGCATCCAATTTCGTCGGGGAGGTTTATCAGCGAGTGTTTCACCTGCCTCAGTTAGATTATTGTTATTCGGGCGCGGTAACCAAAGCCATGCGGGAATCGCCATTAATACGGCAATTACAGTAAACACTTGCCATTGCTGTGCCCATGTAAAATGAGACCAAATGGCTTCGCCTGACATTAACATCGCAAAAATTGCGGTTACCGCGATTCCCACGCCAACGCCACCAAAGTGCAAGCCTAATTCGGGTTTGTGGCCATGCCGAATCATCCAATTAAGAATCAAACCAGAACCAATCAACAAACCACCCGCGCTGCTCAAGCCAGCAATAAAACGCATCACTGACCACAACACATAATTCTCAATAATTCCCATGCCGATGGTTGAAATAATCGCCAAAATTAAACCGATGCGATACAGCCTATCTTTCAGTTGTAAATCATTCACTGAGGCGGCGATTAAAACGCCAGTCATGTAACCCATGTAATTAATAGTTGCCAGCCAACCACCCGAGGCATCATTAAGAAAGGTTTGGTCTAACATTACTGGTAGCAAGGGCGTGTAAGCAAAACGCGCGATACCCATGGTTAGGATGAGACTGAATAGTCCAGCCAGCATTACCTTTAATGGACTGCTAGTTACATTGGTAACATCGGGTTGTTGGTTTGTCATAGACATAGTTTGAGTGTAATTGATAAACCATATCAAAAAACCATAATTCATTAATAATCAAGATTAGAAAACACAGTCTTAATGAAACATAAAAAGACACCCCCTACCTTTTTACCTCTTTTCACTGTCCTTGGGTTAGTCGCGTTTAATTTTGAGTGCTACAATTGATTTGTGAATAAACCCCTATCAAACAATAACTCTAATTCAGAGAACAGACCGTTAGCTGAACGCATGCGCCCACAAACTTTGGAAGAGTATGTTGGTCAAGAGCACATCTTAGGTGAGGGCAAACAATTACGTGCCGCGATCGAGCAAGACCGATTACATTCGATGCTGTTTTGGGGGCCACCAGGTACAGGTAAAACAACCCTAGCTCGACTGATTGCAAAGTATAGTGGCTCTGAATTTATCACCATGTCAGCCGTTCTATCGGGTGTTAAAGACATTCGACAAGCAGTCGACTTAGCTAAAAAGAATAATGAGTTAGACGGCCGTAGTACCGTGTTGTTTGTCGACGAAGTACACCGCTTTAACAAATCGCAGCAAGATGCATTCTTACCGCATGTTGAAGATGGAACCTTTAGTTTTATCGGCGCGACTACAGAAAACCCCTCGTTCGAACTCAACAACGCATTACTCTCGCGAGTCCGAACGTATATATTGCGCTCACTCACCGAAGACGACATTAAAAACATCGTGTTGGCTGCAATCAAAGACACTGAGAAGGGTTTAGGTAGTCTCAATTTAGAAATTGAAGACGATGCCTTAACCTTTCTTGCAAGAGTTGCCGATGGCGATGCAAGGCGAAGTCTCAACTATCTAGAAATTGCGACCGATTTATCTGTCGATGGAAAAATCACCGTCGCCACCATCGAAGAAATTGCAAGCGAAGGCGTGCGCCGTTTCGACAAAGGTGGCGATCTGTTTTACGAACAAATCTCAGCCATGCATAAATCCATGCGCGGTAGTAATCCCGATGCCACTTTGTACTGGTTTTGCCGCATGATCGATGGCGGTTGTGATCCGCTTTACATCGCGCGGCGTGTTGTACGCATGGCGAGCGAAGACATTGGTAATGCCGACCCACGTGCTTTAGAAATAGCGCTAAATGCATGGGCAACCTACGAACGTTTAGGCAGCCCCGAAGGCGAATTAACCATCGCTCAAGCCCTAATCTATTTAGCCTCAGCGCCAAAAAGCAATGCGGTTTACAGCGCCTATAATCATGCCATGCAAGAAGCGAAAAATTCAGGCTCACTCGATGTGCCGAATCATCTGCGCAATGCACCAACCACCTTCATGAAAGATTTAGATTTCGGTAAAGACTACCGCTACGCACATAAAGAAGAGGGTGCTTACGCCGCAGGTGAAAGTTACTTCCCCGAAGAAATAGGCGAACGTATCTACTACGAACCCGTTGCGCGCGGCTTAGAACTAAAAATAGGCGAAAAACTCAAACATCTTCGCGAACAAGACGAGCAAGC
>JBALXO010000160.1:0-2739 GCA_036960615.1 Cocleimonas sp.
TCTAATTCTTAATCTGATTCATCGGGATACATTTTGCTCACAGGGCCACAAATTAATTCATCCGGCATATAAACGACTGATGTATCTTTATCGTCATAGTCTAGGTTGTATAAAAAATGACGCATACATTCTAAACGCGCACGTTTTTTATCATCAGACTTAATCACAATCCATGGCGCATCTGCGGTGTCAGTATTGAAGAACATAGATTTACGCGCTGCGGTGTACTCATCCCATTTATCCAATGACTGCACATCAACTGGACTCAACTTCCATTGTTTTATAGGGTCATGCTTTCTTGAATGAAAGCGTCGTAATTGCTCTTGGCGAGTTACCGAGAACCAGTACTTAAATAAAATCGTATCAGAATTGACTAACATACGCTCAAAAACTGGTGCTTGGCGCATAAACTCCAAGTGATCGTGGGGATTACAAAAGCCCATAACTATCTCGACCCCGGCACGGTTATACCAAGACCGATCAAATAGAATCATTTCACCATTAGTAGGTAGATGATAAATATAACGCTGAAAATACCACTCGCCCAACTCAGTTTCAGTGGGCTTCTCTAAAGCCACAACTCTACCAATACGAGGATTCATATGCTCTGTAAAGCGTTTTATGGTGCCACCTTTACCTGCAGCATCGCGACCTTCAAAGATAGTAACTATTTTTTTATTTTCAGCTTTCAACCATTTTTGCACTTTCAACAGTTCTGTCTGGAGCAATATTTTCTCTTTCTCATACGCTTTACTCTTCGTTTTCTCGGCATAAGGATATTCACCTGCTGCATGACTAATCTTTAATAATTCTTTTCCTTTAGTAAAGTTTTTCGAATTCATCACTTTTTCGGCATTGGTTAAGTCTACCAACATATCTAAAGCTTTCTGTTTTGATATGGGTTTGTCTACAGCCTTAACTGGAGTGTTCTGATTAGTACTGTTTAATGCTGTGGTTATTGTAGTTGCTTTAGTTGTTGTACTCATATCAATACCTTCGGCCAAATGAAAATTATGTAAAAGCGCTTCATGCAGAACGATTACTGCAAGAAAGAAGCGACAATTAGTATTAATGAGTTTATAGAGGAAAAGCCCTATTCAATATGATCTATGTCAAAGAATAAAAAGTTAGTATCAAATTCAGATTAGAATGAAAAAAGAGATAGAATAATCGTTTATAAAAAACATACTTATGAGAACCTGAGTGTTTATTGTTTTTTTGTCTTTATTGTTTACTGCCTGCCATGAAATAAAAGCCTCTTTAAGAAGGCGTAATACTTTATTAGATTAAAAATGACACCCCTTACCTTTCCACCTATTTCTCTTTAGATTCATTTCCCAGTTGCTGGAACAATCGATAAGCCATAAACCCCATCAGCATAGTGCCTAGCAATAACACAAACCAGAATGCAATTTTCTTCCAGTTGGTTTTGCCATCTTTAGAGAATGATTTATCTCCATCGACAATCTGTGCCAATGAAACCGTATCAACAGTCGAACCCGATTGTTGCAGACTTTGAATTAAATTATTCAGATCGCTATTTTTAGCGGGTAAAACATTCGGATTACCAAAAGCTAGTTGATATGGTCCGTTACCTTGTGCGATGAATAAGACTTTATTAGAACGCCATGCAGCTTTAATTTCTGGGAGTTGTGCATCAGTAAATTTCGTTTCAATAGTGGGTTCGAGTTTCCAATAGCGATCGTTAATTCCACCCAATGAAAATGGATTGCTTTGTAACTCACTATCACCCAGATTCAAACGATATTGTGTGACTTGATCACGATAGCGCCAGTTTTGTTCTTTGCTGTCGCGGGAAAATAATTTACCTTTGAAGAGTAGGCCATTTTGCGCTGCACTGAATTCCATCTTTATTATTGGCGCAACTACATTGCTTTCAAATAACCAGTTACCATCATTGTCGTAACGCGGCTTACCAAAACTTTGCCACTGAGATTTTTGTGAATTCTTGTGAGTGTAAAAGCCTTGAATGCTGGTTAAATGTACTCCAGCATCTTCAATATTCGCATTGTTGTCTTGATTCAACCAAGTTAAACGTAGGTATGGTTGTGAGGTGCAATTAAACTCGATTTCATCGCGCACTAATTGTGATTTAGCGTAGTTTAAGCGAGACACATTAAGCTTACGGCTCAGGCTACTCCATTGTTGTAAGTCCTTACTGCTTTCGAGCTTCAGGCCTAAAATAACGCTCGGTTTGCTCTGCTCCCAATAGAGTTTCATCTTACACAAAGAAGCGTATTCTTTTTGATCTTGCTCTCGCGAGTTTTCAATGATGTATTGATATTCGCTTTTACTATCTCTCGTTTTACTCAGAGATTGATTGATTTTTAACTGCTGTTTACCTGTGCTTTGATTAATCTCAATACTGATATTGCCGCTATCGCCTGCTTGTTCTTTATTGAAAGGGTAGTAATTCAGATTCGCTAACTGGGTTGAGCTCATGGTTTCAGCACGACTAAATTGATGCGGGACGACTTGCCCATCGGCACTGAAAATCCTTAGATCGCCATAATCACGACGATACATTTTTTCGTACAACTCAATCGGCAGGTCTAACTGGCGTAATGATGTTTTCGCATCTGACAGCTTTGATGTGTAAGCAAAATCATCTAGCGTAGGAGGTGCTGCATTTGCAACGTGAGTAGCACCTAAACCTACAGCTAAACCAATGCTTAACGCACTTTTTGTAAACCAATTACGCATCTTTTTCTTCTCCTG
>JBALXO010000160.1:2839-5006 GCA_036960615.1 Cocleimonas sp.
ACCACAGGCCAAGCCAACCAACCGTACCATAACGATGGATGATAACGACTAATACCCGAGAATATCGTCAACACTAATTGACCGAAACCCATAAATAAAACGACTAGGAACAAAGTGAATGCTGCGATATAGGCATGCTTCCATAATGGCTTTACTCGAATAGCAACAATGCCTAAGAATAAACTCAGTAATGCGGTAAAAATTAACATGTTGCTTGGGAAGAATTTTTCTGAGAAATGACTCAATAATTGGAGAGAAAAATCTCCTACTAACCACATCAGACCCCAGACCAATAAAGCAGGGCTAATGAACCTCTCCCAGCTTTTTTGTCCGTCGAAAGGCTTTATCAATAAACGTGCAGATAAAATGCCTGCAACAGCCAACATCATCGAACTAATAAACTCGCCATTGATGAATGCTGTAGCATTAGGTTCGTAATTGAAACGCGACAAAAATATCGCGCCAGCGGCTATTTGTAATAACACACCAAAGCTACGCACCGACAAACGATTTTGGCGCGAGCCTAACCAGATAAAACCAGCACCTTCGAGCGCCCAGGCAGCTGCCGTTTGAGTCGGCGCTAAGGCAAAAGGAATCGCCATCGAGGCAAAGATAACGCCCAAGGCTAAAAAGGCTTCAGCTAAGAGTTTTAATCCGTCGCCCTTACGTTTCCAAATAAACCATGCGAGTAACATATAAAACGCGCCCATCACAAACGATGAAATCGATACACCATATTGATAGTCTTTAACTAAGTAATACTGCAATGCAGATGCGGCTAATGGCACACCGAATAATAAAGTGCCATCAACATAGCCACGTAGTTTTGGTGGTTGGCGCAAAGCATATAAGACCGCGATCAACACATAGAATACGAAAAACAGAATTAGAAATGGTTCGGTTGTAGCAAACTTTGCCCCGTTGTAACTCAATACACCCCAAACAGTTCCGATAATAAAAGTGAAGGCAAAGCCGAGTAGGTTCAGTTCACGCCACGCTTTAAACCATGCAATAGCGACAATCGCGACATTCAAAACAGCGTAGTAACTAAATAAACCAACATGATTGTTTGAGCCACTTGATGCCAATATCGGCGCAAGGAAACCACCACTAAAACCAAGTACCGCAAGTGATTTAGAATCTTGCATAACGGCTAATGCGGCGCTGAACATACTCACCACAAACAATAAAGCGAAGGCCGCTAAAGGAGGAATTAATTGATATAAATTGTAAGCTGCAAAAATATCGAGATACAACACACCGATGCCAGCACCTTGTAATAACAAAGCATAGGTTTCGTTTTTATGACGTAAACGCCACCCTAGCCCAAGTAAGAACATAGCGCCAATAACAACGCCAATGAGTCGATATTCGATAGGGAAGAAACCACGATCGGATACATACTTTAATAGAAAAGAAACACCAAAGAAAAGAATGATAATACCAATACGAACGAAGATATTACCACCAGTGAAATAGCCTTTCACAGTATCCGTGATTTTATCGGCAATGCCTGGTTCACGTGGTGCTTTAGGGAGTTTAGTATCTGCAATATTAGCAGTGCTAGAATCGGATGTCTCAGCGGAAGAAGTCCATGCTGAATCCCATGTCGATGGCTGCACAGTCGCATCAGAATCTACACTTGAAGCGGCTTGATTAACCGCATCAAGGTAACCTTCATTTTCCGCCGAAGCAGATTCTGGGATTGTTGTTTCTGAAACAGTTTGTGGCTGAGTAGGAATTTCTTCTGGAGTAGAATCTATCTGTTGAGAAACTGGGTCAACAACTTGAGCGATATTGCGTGCCTCCCAATCTTTCGACATCGTTTGACGCAACTCTTTCAATTCCTTGGATAGGCTTCGTACCTGGCCAAACAATAATCCAACAATCGTCGCGATGCCAATGAAAGCAAATTGCCATTCTCGACTTCCTAAAGAAAAAGACAGAAAAATAGCAATAACGAAAAATACGAACGCAAAAAGAAACTTCATACACTTCCCAATTAAACTTTTTATAATTTTTATATAATACTTATTACAAGAGATAATCTAAATAGGCATCAAATTAGTATCATTATACTAAACCTTAAGTGATAAAAGATGATTCTTATGTAATAGAAGCACAAATTATAACAGGCTTAAACAGACAGGATACTGAATGAAAATTG
>JBALXO010000161.1:0-4813 GCA_036960615.1 Cocleimonas sp.
TGGTTTGTTAATTCCTGAAGCGAATCCGCCTGAAGTGCAGATGGAGATATTTGTGAATGCGGTTGTGGGATTGGGTGAGTTGCATAAGTAGGGCTTAATTGATCTAAAATATGGACACCTAACCTGAGGATAGATTGGGTGTCCTTTTAAGCTTTGAATACTGCTGTTAGCTTATGGGGTATATCTAAAATCTTGATATTTTTTAATGTAATCATCAACTTTATATCCAACTGCACTCGGGTGTTCCGAGTTAATTACTACTATTCCATCATTATTACTAGTCACTACTTCCTTAGAAATATCACAAATATTTTCTCGATAGAATTTAGAAACAATAGCTCCACAACAAAATATCAAATCTGGCTTTAATGTATCTATTTGCCACTTCAAAAACTCTTTAGATTCAACTGCATGTTCAAGAACCGATTTATCACTTGATTGCCACTTTGAATTTGACGATTTTTTAATTTGTATAGTCGATACCTGACAATATCCACTGGCTAGTTTTTGCTTTGCAATACCGGTAGTTTTAATTCTAACGCTACTTTTATTAGCTTCTAAAATACCATAGCCAATTCTTGCTACATGACGATTGGTACGATTCATATAAAAGTTATTATCACTTTTTGGATCATTGTATTTATGAGAGTCCATACAGATACAATCATTCGTTTTCGAATATGTCTCTTTGAGAAGGAAAAGTATTTTGAATTCACTATCAGCCCAAACTTCACAATCATTAGGCCCATCGATGGCAAACCCAACTGATTCAGGAAACCTCAACAAATATTCGTCTTTAAATTTATCTATTTCCTCTCGGTAATTTTTTATATCGAACAAAACATAACCTCCATGTGATTATTGAAAATTTACTACTGGCGTATTTATGAATTTTATAATTATTTAGAAAATGCTATTGCTCTAAACGTACAAATATCGTTTAACATCACAGTTCTTTTTTCACGTACAAATTCTCGAACTGCCTTTATTAGCTCTTGTCGACTTGCATTCTCTCCAGCTACATCAGCAGGATTCCAACGGCTTTTGATATTCATATTACAAGTTTTACAAGACAATGCGATATTTTCATTGATATCCTCACCACCTTTCGAGGTTGGAATTATGTGATCTTTTTGCCATTCCTTATAATTATCAACGGATGCCAATAAATCTTTGTCACAGTATTCACATTTAAATCCTGCACGAATCCCCACCTTCACATCATCTTCGCCCCACTTTCCTGTACTAACTAGGGCTTCAATAATCTTTTCCATACTTATTCCATAAGAAAATACTAAAATTTAATTCAAGGACAGTGAGTGATCATAATGAAAATAGATATGTACTCATTAATAACTCCAGATAATCAAACCATACTTACTGAGATTTATATTATTGATACCGATATTCGAGCATATTAGTTATATTGTCAATATTACCTTATTCCCTTGGGTGAGAATGGAGTTTGAACTTGCGGCCGGTAAGAGTTCAAAGCACGCAAACTTAATTGCATGGTACGAACGCGTTGGTCAGCGTGGTTTGTTGATTCCTGAAGCGAATCCGCCTGAAGTGCAGATGGAGATATTTGTTAATGCGGTTGTGGGGTTGGGTGGGTTGCATAAGTAGGTATGAGTTAAGCTGAAGATGGAACACCCAATTTTAGGGAGGATTAGGTGTCCATTTTATCTAAGGATGTTCAACTAACGGTTGAGCTTCTCTGAGGTGTCTTTGACTTCAGGTTTTCTGCCGCAGCAGCTAGAACATGGTTTTGAAGAAGATTTTCTACTATATCAATTACTTGATTTACTTCATTAGCCCTAGCCTTATGCCCTCTATGTGCAGCTGCATGTCCTACCTCAAGAGCAATTTCAAGAATCCCTTTGTTTGGTTTACTAATTAAACCTTCAGACTCTAATCTTTTTATTTTTTGAGCAAAACCACCAACATCACCAAGTTGCTCATTCATATATAAATCGATCAAGGTTCTTGCTCCCATAAGTACCAATCGTCTGCTATCTGCATGAAGAGCTAAATAGACTTCTTGTAATAACTCTCGCCAATCATCAGGTAACTCATCATGCCACTTTGGTAATCGGCGAGAGATTTGAGGTGGATAGCACTCCTCTTCGACTTCATCATATTCTGAAAAATAGAAGCAACGCTGAAGAGATACATTTTCACAACCACAGCACTCAAGCATCTTATATATCGTTTTCCAGCTAATTTCATGAGGACAATGCGGATCATTTGGGTCAGCAGATTCATATCCTGAATTTATACGTTCAGCCAGAACAAAGTGTTTTGTTTTCTGCAAGCACTCATTACAATGGTTTTTTAATATTATAAGGTTTGCATTAGGCATTATGACTTAACCATCCATCAGTTCTTTCAATATAGCTATGTAATTTTTCATTTTGAACTTTGCAACTATCTAATCTCGACTTCCAAAGATCAAACTCAGACTGGTCATAAAATGGAGGTTGCAAATGTTTAATATCAAAAATCATATAATCCAGATCACGATTTAAATAGGCGTTATTAAATATTATAATATCTACAATATTGTAATAAAATCTTTCTAGATCAAAACTATCTTCATAAATAACACTAAAAATATTAGGCACCATCTGCACTTCAACTTCTAAATTTTTAACACCAAGAGTATGGCGAAGAGCTTCTATATGGTATTTTTCTCCCGCTTCAACTGATCTGAAAAGAATTTCATAGAATTTAGAATCAGAAATCAAAGGAATGGTTAATTCTCGAAACCACCCAGCGATTTCAGTACGCGCAGCTGTTTCTCTTGGCAGTACTTTGTATTCATGAACTTCGCCATCAATCAAATTACATCTATCTTCACTGAAAGCCTTTTTTTCAAGATCAGAGAACTTTCGTATATATGAAGGCAACAGTAATTTCGGTGAAATAGCCTCAATTATCAATTCACAATAAGACCTTAGTTTTTCTTTTAAGTTTCGTGATACCCCTAGAGCCTCTACAACTTCAACTTTAATCTCAGCTATAGCCATCACCTCTTCTTTGGTCATACTAGAACCCAAAAAATAATCATCTAAATCAATCTTAAGAAGCTGCCTGAACAATACCTTTAGAACTTCAATATACTCGGTCAAATGTGCAACAGGAACAGTCAACCCATTCCCCTGATGATAGAGCTTATTACGTATACCATGAAAAAACTCAACTCGGGCTAAGTCTTTATCTTTAATACCTTGCCTACTATTTTTAACACCTTCAACCACATCATGAAAACCCTTACGTGTAATACTAAACCTTTCATCGTCCGACGTGGTAGCACCAGTAAGCTTTTTAGGTAAACCTAAATACGTCTTCAGAAGCATCTCAGCCGCTACATCCAACAGTAAGAAGGCTATTAGATTATCTTCTTCATTGTTATTTTTAGCATGACTTATAGCTTCCACCACTATTTTCACAGGAGCTTTTTGCCATGGTTCTAATTTTGTATTATTCATGATATATACCTAACTTTGCTTAAACCTAACACTGCAAATTACGAGAGTATAACTGTTCTATCAACCTGCCTTATTAGGACTGTTATGCAGCCGTCCAGCATAAATAGCAAAGCAAACGATTAATAAAATAAAACCACAAAATACTTCGTATACAGATAGTAGCTGAGGCCACCAATGCCTTGGACTAATATCGCCATAACCTAAAGTAGTAATGGTCACACCGCTAAAATATAATGCTTCAGCAATATTTTCAGGTGCACGACTGCCCCACACCTCACATGATTTAGGTAATAGCATATAAAGTATGGAAAAATTGATTATTAATTCGAGATAGCTTTTCAATGATAATTTAATCCGCTCACTTGGGCTCAAAGTACTGTTAGAAACATTTAAATCATCCATTTTATCGAATGCATCTTTCAAGAACGCCCAAAAAATCTCATTACACCTCGACAGGACAAAATAAGCCCAGATAAAAATAATAATAAAACTCATAGATGCATTTAAGTTAATAACTCCTAAAGAGTAATATTCCTGAAAAACTAACAGACCAATAACACTAATAAAAGAGAAAGCAAGATAGAATGAATTTAATCTTTTAATCACAGTCGTACGATTGAACGTTTCTTTCAAAATTCCAGCCAACAAATATGTTGGTGAAAGTACAGAAAATATTTTCATTCTATTTTTCCAAATTATTTCTAGTGACATACTGTATCCTAACAGTGTATACGATTGGTATGTCGTATATTCCTTACTATCTGAGAAAGCCAAAAATTGAAATATTCTTTGAAATCATAAGACCTTCCCTGTTAATGACTATTTTAAAACTAGGCTACAGTATAGCGTGCTGTCTTTCCCGTCAAATTGACCACCCGCAAGTTTTTCACCGCTACAAAGCCACCTTTACTTTGCCTCTGCTATTGCACTTTTCATTACGCCTCTCATAGAACTTCTAATCGCACTGCGCCCTGTACAATATTCGCACAAACCTCTTCACGAAGGCAGTTTCACAATCAATCGGCGGCACGTGCTTACGTCCTCATAACCCACGTCATAAGCAATCACTTCAAAGGTATTCTTGGTGGACTCTAATAACTCACAGGCCTTCAGGATTCTAAGGCGCTGTAGGTATTCATTCGCTTTAGCTAGGTGCGCTGCGCTTAGGTCTATGGGATATTTGGCGTATAGGTGGGTTTGAATTTTATGTATGGCATCGTCGCCATGATAGAAGGCTGAATGAAAAGAATAATTGAAGCTTTGGCTAATACCTTAAGACAGAGCACTGCTCTCGCAGTGCGGTATCGATAGTTAAGAAGTTT
>JBALXO010000162.1:0-4799 GCA_036960615.1 Cocleimonas sp.
AATTGAGCTACTAAAAATTCTAAAAATAAAGCGTGCTCATTTTATAGGTAGTTCTATGGGTGGCGCAGTAGCCACAAAGCTCACGTATATACAGCCAGAGATTGTGCTGTCACTTATTTTAATCGATAGTTATGGTACGATTAAAACACCAAGTTATATACATAACCTTGTTGAGGAAACTGGGCATAATCCAATGCTAGAAATCAATAGTAGAGATGATTACAAAACAATGTTGTCTCTAGCCATGGTGAAGCCCCCATTTATTCCTGGATTTATGCTAGATGTTTTAGTAGAAAACATGAAAGAAAAATTGGTATTGAATAAAAAAATACTCAAAGATTCGGAAAATGATAGTGATTTATCTTACATACTACCGAAACTTAAATCACCATCACTAGTAATTTGGGGCGCAGAAGACAATGTGTTGCATGTTGATAATGCAGACGTATTTAGTAGCGAGTTAAATTATTGCAGGAAGGTGGTAATTGAAAAGACAGGCCATGTCCCAATGGTTGAAGAACCTAAGATTACAGCTACACATATTGCGGAATTCATAAATAAAATTACTTGTCATTGCTAATGCATCTAAAAAATGTGTCATATTTACGCTTCTATGCGCAATTTACACAGACGTTATGTGTAATTACTACTAAGGAGATTTGATTGTTCTATTTAGGGGCTATTTTGTTAATAGGGATTGGTATTACACATTCTTATTTAGGTGAGCAATATATTCTTATTCGCCTATTTCGTTTGGATAAATTGCCTAAGCTCTTCGGAAGTACCGAGTTTACAAAAAATACCTTACGTTTTGCTTGGCATTTAACGACAATCGCTTGGTTTGGCTTTGCCGCATTATTGTTACATTTATCTGGTGGTAATCTCGACATTAAGGTAATTGGTAATATTATCGGTGGGACATTTATTTTACATTCCGTTTTTGCTCTTATAGGTTCCAAAGGCAAACATTTTTCTTGGCCAGTATTTTTAGTAATTGGCTTAACATCATTCTATGCATCAAATGCATAACGCCTTGCTCAGCGGAAAAACTACTTGCTCTCGCTCGCATTTTTCCGCTGAGCAAGGCGTTATGTTTCAAAAGATTAAAAGTCCCAGCCGAGCCTTGGTGAGACAATGTTGGAACGCAGTGACGACTACCCGAAGGGCGGGTTGTTTTGCAAAACCCGTAAAAAGTACGGGGGTGTCTTAAATGGTTTATTCATTTATCCGAGTAGAGGAAAAACATTGATTACTTGTTATGTACGTTATGTCATCGATCCGAAAAAAGTGAATGAATTCGAGCATTATGCAAAGCTCTGGATTCCTCTAGTAGCAAAGTTCGGTGGAACGCACCATGGTTATTTTTTACCCTCTGAGGGAGCTAATAATATAGCTTTAGCCTTGTTTTCATTTTCGAGCTTAACCGAATATGATAAATATCGTTCAGACTCTTTTAAAGACAAAGAATGTTTAGAGGCTTTTGATTATGCAAAACAAACAAATTGTGTTCTAAGCTATGAACGTAGCTTCTTCCGACCTGTTTTAAATTAAAAACATAACAAGTTACTTCATCGGAGAAACTAATGCCAATTACAGGTGAGTGCTTTTGTGGATCAATAAAGTACCAAGTTGATGGAAAGCTTCGAGATGCAAAATCTTGTCATTGTTCTCGTTGTCGAAAAGCATTTAACGCTCAAGCATCGGCGGCTGCATTTGTGGAACCTAGCGAATTTAAATGGCTTTCTGGTGAAGAGTTATTGACTTCATTTGTTGGTGCGCACGGTTATGGATTACAGTTTTGCAAAATCTGCGGTTCCACTCTTTGTACGATATATGAAGATGAAATACTTCAAGTTTCGTTAGGGTGTGTTAACGGCGAGCCTAATATAGAAATTGGTCAGCACATTTTTGTGGGCTCAAAAGCAAGCTGGGAAGTCATGCCAGAAGGGGTTAACCAATTTGAAGAGTGGCCTCCAGAAAATGCTTAACAAGTGACTATTGTAGGAAAACATATCTTTTGTTTCTGTTTTGGACAAAGCCAGGAGTTAAAAAAAGAATGCGAGAGCACGATTCTAGTTAAACTTTATTGATCTTCAGTCCATGCAATATTGTATGTCTTTAATGCAAATCTAGGTAATTAATATTCTAAATCGTATGGGTTACAATATTTCTTATTAGCTAAACACCATTATCAATCATTCATTAAGAGATACTTATGAAAGCTGTCCTATTCAGGATATGGGTCAGCCGATGCCCATAGATATATCTATACAGGACGAAAAAAGGGCAAAGTAGTCGTGAGTATTGTTAGTTAATATTATTGTTTAAAACACCCGATAAGTAGGGGGGTGCCTTTTTAAAAACGGATAAGAATAATTATGTTTGAAATTAGTAAAAAAATTCATATCAACGCATCAAGAGAACAACTCTTCATGACGTTAACTAGTAGTGAAGAAATACCAAAATACTACCCCTTAATTGAAGTTCAAAGTCAGTGGGAGTTAGGGTCAGAAGTATTATATAAAGGTGAAATGAACGGTTCTGCATTTACAGACTATGGTGTTATCGAAAAGCTGGATTCACCCTCAGTTTACTCCTATAGCTACTGGAGCGATAATCATGGGACTGAACGACTTCCAGAAAACCATATGGCAATTAGTTACCAACTTTCTGAAAGTAATGACGGTACAGACTTAACCGTTATCCAAAGCAATATAAAGTCTGCTGAGCTATACGAACTGATGAAAGATCAAGTTTGGGATTTTTTATTGGGTTCGCTTAAAGAATATGTCGAAGCACTTACCTAACAAAGAGAGCTAGGTTTTATTTAACGAAAGCAAAACTCTCAAAAGTAGGGGGGTGTCTTTCATATCTCATTCTATGTAATTAATATCATTACTTTTTTGGTAGATATGATTGTGGGTGTTCTAGTTATTTAAAGTAATACAGCCTTCAAGATAGGAAGGTTTTTTAAATTGGATTTAAGAATATAGGCTATGAACAATATGGAACAGATTAAAGAAAAGTCACTCAACAATAGAACACGGCTAATCGGTGGATTGATTCTGCTAGCTTTCGTTTTTTATGGAGGAGGTAGTGCTCTTGTATCAAACGGGCAGCAAACATTGGGGTTGGTGCTAATGCTCATAAATTCAGCTGTGGTGATATCCATTGGCGTGCTCATTAGATCAATAATATTTAAAGATGCGCCGTTTTCCGCGAATGTTTACTTAGTCACTAGATTAGCCGAGGGATTGCTACTGGGAACTGGTGCTATCGTCTGGATCCTCAATTCGCAGAACTTTAATGGTGTCGAGTTGAACACCACACTATATAGGCTTGGCATGATTGTCCTCGGCCTAGGTAGCATTGGCTTTTGTCGATGGCTAATCGTAACAAGAGCTGTTCATGTTGGTCTCGCATGGTTAGGTCTTGTCGGATATCCCCTTCTTGCCATGGCTATGTTTGCAAAATTTGCGGGTAGTGAATATTGGGCAACCATGCTACTCATACCAGGAGCGATATTTGAACTGACCTTTGGTCTATCGTTGCTTTTTGTTGGTTTGCGTAGTCCCTTACAGCTAGTCAAAAGTACCCAATAAGAGTACGCAGAAGCACTCAGAGAACAAAGCGTTATATTTTCGATCTTATAAGATGAACGCTGATTTTAAATTAGTAATAGTTGTGATTAACGAAGCTAAGAAAGGTTAGATATGAAAGCAGTTGTATATACAAAATACGGATCAGCAGATGTTCTTCAGGTTAAAGAGGTAGAAAAACCTAGCCCAAAAGATGATGAAGTTTTGATAAAGATTCATGCGGCTGAAGTAACTAAGGCAGATTGCGAGTTGAGAAGTTTTAATTTTGCAGTAAAGTGGTTTTGGTTACCTTTGCGATTGGCGATGGGAATCAAAACGCCCAAGAGATCTATATTGGGTGGATATTTTTCTGGTGAAATCGAGTCCGTTGGCAAAGATGTGTCTAGACTGAAAAAGGGAGATCAAGTATTTGGATCTTCGCAACTCAGAATGGGAGCACATAGCGAATATATTTGTTTGCCTTCAAATTATACTATTGTGCAAAAACCTACCAATCTAACGTTTGAAGAAGCCGCTGCGGTGCCTTTGGGCGGACTCAATGCGCTTCATTTTATGAGAAAGGCAAAAATTCAAAGTGGAGATAAAGTCTTAATAAACGGTGCAGGCGGTAGTATCGGAACTTTTGCAGTACAAATCGCAAAAGCAATGGGGGCTGAAGTTACCGCTGTCGATAGTACAATCAAAGAGGTAATGCTTCGACGCATCGGTACAGATCATTTCATTGATTACACCAAGGAAGATTTCACGAAAAGCGGAAAAATCTATGATGTTATTTTTAATATGGTTGCTCAAAGCTCTTATACCGATTGCATCAAAGTACTCAAACCTTCAGGAAGATACTTGATAGGTAATCCACGTTTATCCGACATGATTCGATCTTTCTTTACATCAAAATTTACGGATAAAATGGCAATTTTTGCCTTCGCGGGTGAAAAAAAGGAAGAGTTGGTAGCTCTCAAAGAAATGATAGAGGCGGGAAAAATAAAGCCAGTCGTAGATAAAGTTTATTCCATCGATCAAATTTCGGATGCACATCGCAGAGTAGAAACAGAACAGAGATTAGGAATTGTTATCATTTCCACAATATCTGCATAAAAGGATGTATGAAAACATGGCAAGATTAATTCTAGTTTGTGGCCCTACTGGAGCTGGTAAAACGACCTATTCACTATCGCTTTCTAAAGAAATAGAGGCAATTCG
>JBALXO010000163.1:0-4678 GCA_036960615.1 Cocleimonas sp.
CATTATTTTTATTAGGCAAAAATAATGCATCCGAGGGTTCGATTGAAAAATAAGTGGTTAGATTATTCTAAGTACCTGGGTTTATATCGGGTGGCATTCATAACCAAAACTACATTTTGATTTTGAGAGTGGTATCTAGTTGTAGGTTGGGCTAAGGTACGAAGCCCAACCTACCGTGCTGTTTCGTTCAAACCCAAAAAGGCGGTGACTTGCACCGCCTTAAATAAGGTCAAATCAACATCACATTGCGTCATTAAACGATAGATTGTATACCGTTGTAGTTCCGCTGACTTCATTACCCACAGCAATATAGTGCTTGCCTTCGCGACTGAAATAATCGATAGACTCAGGGGCTAAGTCTCCCGCTGCTGGATTATAAGTATCGTTATCGCATTCGCTACCATCAACAACAGTACAAACGTTTTCATTGAAGTTACGATTATTTAAATAGCTTTGGTAAACGGGAGTCGTAGGATCTGTAATGTCATACACCATTACTCCACCCTGACGTTCTAGACCAATGAAAGCAAAGGCACGATTACCTATCCAAGCCGCTTCGATCGCTTCTGGCTCAATACCTTTATCATCACTGCGATTATCTGCACTATCGTTTTCATCGTTAGTTGAATTAAAGTTGGCGGTATTGTCTGCGAAAGCGTTTTTAGCTAGATCATCACCACTATCAAACACTAATTCGGCGTTTTCATTCCAGATCGAAAAAGAGCGCGCACCAAAAGCAACAATATCATCACCTGCAGCATAGCTCGCAACATCGTTGACGATTTTTATACGCTTTAGCTCATCATTACTTTCTAAGGCAGCCTTTAATGGATGTGTAGCGGCGACATTATCGACAATATCACCTCCGCGAGCTTCATCTAAAAATGAAATACAATCATCCATAACAGTACTGTATTCCGTTGACATTGGTGCATTATCATCACCATCCCAGGTATGATTAGCAGTATCACAAGTCTGCTGCGTTGCGTCATAAATGTATTCACGACCATCACCTTCATTGGCAGACAGTATGTAAGTTTCACCATCAATCTCGATATTAGTAATGGTATCTGGCATGTAAAGACCCACCAGTTGTTCGTAACTTGCAAAGTTACCTACGTTATCATCTCTGTTAGAAGCATCTAGTTGATTTCCTGACGCTGGGTTCCAAGGCTTTTTACCCATACTCACAATAGAAGTAACAGTCGCTGAGGCCACATTTATGATCGCTATTGCATTATTCTCTTGCATCGCAACCCAAGCCTTACTCCCATCTGTGCTTAAAGTTAGATATTCTGGTTCTAAGTCCTGTGCAACTGAAGTACCCGCAGGGCCGGCTAAACGAACACCGCTTAAATCAGCCGCAGCAAATCCTGCGAAAGACACTTGCTTTACCAATGCATTTTCATCAAAACCATCCTTAGTATCTACAATGGTTACCGAACCTTCTGGATCATTTGAATAATCACTGCTCGGCTCACCCTCATTAGCACTAAGAATATAACGTGCATCCTCTGAAAGAATCACCATATCTGGCAAAGCACCTGCTTTATAGACGTTGATCAACGCTAATGTATCTGATCGATACAGCGCAATAATACCATCGTCTTGTTTGGTAGCAGCTTGAATAGCAACCGCGACCAAACCTTTCTTAGCAGAAACGCTATTCGCGTCACCAATCGCAATACCCGCTTGGGTGGCAGCAGCATTTAAATCAATCGTTTTTTCTTTGCTAGGAATACCCTCAGCATTCATGCTTAAAACATCAATCGTTTGGTCCTTAGCATTGACTACATACAAACGATCAGAACAGGAGTCGTAACTCACAATTTCTGCAGAAGCCGAATCAAAATCATTCCCTGAACCATAGGTACCAATCACATTTAATTCTAACTTACCGCTGACCTCGTCATCATTTGCAATATTCACTGTGGCACAAGAAATGTCTAAGGCTTCAAGAGGCGTTATCGAACTACTAGAATTGCAACCATTGAGAACCATGGCGAACATAAGCATATTAAGATATTTACGATTCATTACATATTTCCAACTAATAAAAGGAAATGAATCGTAGAGAATGAATGTGATGGGAATATGAAAAAATTGTTATCGTTTTATGACAAAAGACACCCCCGTACTTATGACTCATTTCATTCGCCCTTCGGGTCGGCGTCGCGATGCTCCTTCGTTGTCTCCGCTACGCTCCGGCTGGCTGTTTAGATTTGCATTATTTTTATTAGGCAAAAATAATGCATCCGAGGGGTCGATTGAAAAATAAGTGGTTAGATTATTCTAAGTATTTGAAAAATATCGGGGGGCGTTTCTGACCTAAGCTATCGCGCTTTTTTAAACGAATAAATAACAAGTAAATGCCAATCAAAATCAGAAGAGCTCCAGCAAAATAAGACTCGTTTTTATTAATAATAAAGTCTTGAGAAGCAATTTTTGTTGCTTGAGTTACTAAAGTAAGAATCCCCATTAAAATTGAGAATATTGGCACAAAGAAAGGTCTAAGTTGTTCTTTTGAGTATTTCATATACCTATCTCAACAAGTTCAAATCACAAGCTTATCAGAACATTTGGGCGAAATAATATTAAAATCCCACACACTTTTGGGTAATGGTTGGCTTTACTTACTTACCCAACCTACCGCGCTGAAGTTAGTAAATGGGGAAACACTTTGGAATAAACGTGTTGAATTGGTGGTTTAGCTAGTTAAAAAAGACACCCCCCACCTTTTAGGGCATCTTTCTAAAAATACACACTGATCAAACTCTATTTAACGGTAATTAAACACATCCAGTATCACACGCGTGGCTTGAATAACGCGTATAACCCTATCATCCACCAAAATAGACACAGCACCATATTTATCAATGGGTATGATCACTCTGCCCTGTCGATAAACGCGAACATCCAACACCTGACCTCTCGCTACCTTCTTCTGCCAGCCAGGAGGAAGCGCTTGGCCTCTATCTACTTTTTTCTGTAAGCCTGGAGGCAAACGCTTTTTCTTATGTTTATTATTATGCTTATGCCCGTGGTTATGACTATGCCCATGTTTTTCAGCATGTTTCTGAGCATGTTTAGGTTTTTTCGCAAATGCTGGATTCACCAAAAAAGCGATAGCGAAAATAGATACAAACAGAGTTTTAAGATTCATAAGAAGCCCCTAAATATAAGAAAGTGCAGTTTAGCACACACCTAATTTGTAAGTTTTTCAGCTAATTAGGTTCGGAATAGAGATTGAGCACCTTGATTAGTGTTTTTAAAAAGACACCCTCCACCTTTTTGCCTGTTTAAACAAATCAATCGAGTCTGACCTCATTGATTGGTATCATAAACTTTTAGACAAAAATAACTGAAGTTTTATAAGAAAAGTAATAAATGAAAAATAATATTTTTAAACTTATAATCCTTAGTGTAGGAATGATAAGCGGTTGTAGTGTTCCTAGTAAACCAACACCAGATGCGTATAAAGGTCCTGTTGCAACGATATACGATACAAATAAATACCTTGGTCCTGAGAAAGGGTATTTCTTCGAATTGGAAAGTATTGATGGTGGTAGTATTCAATCGAGTTCAGAAGCTACACGAATAGCTAGTTCTGGAAGTGGGTTTCATATGTCTCCAGTTCTAAAAAACCGCAAAGTACCAGCTAAAAAATCAGTATTGACTATCAGAGGTGTAACTTCTTATGCTGCTCCAATATTGTCTTTTGGTGGCGGTAATTTAAACATCAAAGGCAATGTTCAGTTAATGTTAAAAGCCAACGAAAATTATTACGTAAAAGGTCAGTTATCAGAAAAATATAAGGCTATTTGGTTAGAAGATAGTAGAGGTAGAGTAATTTCAAATAAAATTGAAATTGGCGATAAATCTAAACAAAAAATCAATAAAGAACAGTTTATAAATTCTTCGCAATATTCAACAGTTAGAATTTTCAATACTACCGAGGGTATTAGAAATTTCATGGGTGCTGGAAGAATGAAAGTAAGTATTAATGGTAAAAGTTATGGGACGATTAAATCAAAAGAATATATTCAAATAAAGTTGAAAGCTGGAAAACATCAAATTGACTTATCACATTGGGATTTGGTCACTTTGAAAAGCAATCATCCTGTAAATATAAATCAAGAAAATACGTTCCTTGGTATAACGACTACCCCAAGATCAAATGTTTTATCAATAGATGAAGCAATGCCCAAAGGATATAGATTTATCAAACGATAACTCGGTATTTTTTAAATACAACACTTCTTAAAAGCGATGACCAGATCCACAAGGTCATGGATCGTTACGACCTAGCTTCTCGCTTAGGTATTTATTCTCACCGACAATACGCACGCCACGCTTAACATTTGTTTCTGATGGGAAACCTCGACGACGTTTACTAGTTCGCTCAAAAGCTGTATTCGGACTTTTTATTTCTAGAAGACATGACACACCTCCGTGTGACAATTGAGGGAGACGCGATTCTATAGCAAGATAAGTAATGGGGAAACACTTTGGGGTAAACGCGATAAATTGATGGTTTAATTGGATAAAAAAGACACCCCCCTACTTTTAGCCGATTTTACAAACCTTCCCTTCGGGTAATCGTCGCAGTGCTTCGGCTGGCACTTTTTGTATTTCAATCGAGTCTGACCCAATTGATTCATAATAATAGCATTCAGCT
>JBALXO010000164.1:0-4485 GCA_036960615.1 Cocleimonas sp.
ATTTGGTCAAGGTGCTATTCGTTGTCATCCATTCGTTTTACCTGAAATGAATGCTGCGAAAAACAATGATTTAAAAGCGTTCGATAAAGCATTATTCGGTCACTTTGGTTTCATCTTTTCGAACATTGCCCGCTCTTTCGTTTTGAGCACAACCAATGCTGCGTTCACTTCGGTTCCAGTTTCTGGCCCGACTAAGAAGCATTACAAGCAGATCAACCGTTATGCTGCGAACTTTGCACTATCTGTTGATATGGCGATGTTCTCTTTGCAAGGTGATTTGAAGTTTCGTGAACTGATCTCTGCACGCTTGGCTGACATGCTTTCTAAATTGTACTTAGCGTCAATGACGTTGAAGCACTGGGAAGATCAAGGCCGCCAGAAAGACGATTTACCATTAGTAGAATACGCGATGGCTAAGTTGTTCTCTGAGTTTGAAGACGCTTTAGACGGCTTCTCTAAGAACTTGCCAAACCGTCCTGTTGGTTGGTTAGTACGCGCACTTACGATGCCTTTAGGTCGCAGTGTTGCTAAGCCAAGCGATAAGCTTGTGGCTAAAGTTGTTGATCTTACTACGGGCGCAACGGCAACTCGTGAGCGTTTGATCACCGGTACTTACCGTGGTGATAACGGCCGCAACCCATTGTTCAAATACGATTCTTTATTAGCCCGCGCTGATCAAGCTGATCCTATCTATAAAAAGATTGGTATCGCATTGAAAGCCGGTCAGTACGATGAGTCGAACCTAACGATCGAAAACCGTATCACTGATGGTGTGGCGATGGGTGTTCTAACGCAAGAAGAAGGCGACTTCATGATTGCGTTTGAGAAAGATGTTTTGGAAATGGTTAACGTTGATCACTTCCCTCTTGAAGCTTTAGGTCCTGTATCTGTTAAACATGATGCACCTGTAAAAGCTGAAAAGAAGACTGCTAAAAAGAAAGCGACTAAAAAGGCTGAAGAAGCTTCTTAGTTTCTAACTAAGCTTCTAGCTGAATGACTGATTAAGTTACTTTAGCGTTTTGCGCTTCTAAGAGCCCTGCTAGATTGTCAGCGATGATAGTTTGGTGGGGCTTTTTTTTGCCCTTTTTTACTAGAGTCCAAATTTACTTTTGTATTGCACTACATCTTTAACTATTGTTCCGGTTCCGCTACTGGTAATCAGACGTTCATGGCACCAAAGTGTATTTATTAGGGTATTTGATGTTTCTTTAAATCCTATGCTACTAATCAGTAGTCGAATTTAAAACTATGTAAATCAATTGGAATAAAGCCCAACAATAAAACCTTGCTAGTAAATATAGGCTCGCCGATATTACAAGACAATACCTTCCTTTATTCGAACTGAAACATCCCATAACCGAAAACCAGTGGTCTGCTTTAAATGCCCTCATTGGCTGTCGAACCCAGCAGTATGCCCAAATTCATTTGGCCTGTAATGAGTGCCACTCTCATGCCAGTCAGTATCAATCGTATGGCCACCGAAGTTGTAACAGTTGTCAAAATCATAGCGCAACGCAATGGCTCGACCGGCAAGAACAAAAGCTATTGCCCGTTGATTAATCTTCAATATAAATAGAATGGCAACCTTCACCCTGCCTTTTGAACTAAGAGCTTTAGCAAAGTCGAATCAAACCCTGATTTATTCATTACTCTTTCAATGTGCAATCTCAACACTGAAAGACTTTGGACATAATGAAAAAGGTTTTCATGCAGAGCTAGCCATGACAGCCGCATTGCATACGCATACACGAAAGCTCGATTACCATCCGCACATTCACATTATTGTGCCTGCAGGAGGCATCAACAAAAACAGAAAGGAGAAGACTTTATTGCTTTGGTTTTGCAGCACAGGCTACCGAAAGGTTTTCGGCGAGCACGAGATTATGGCGTCCTACACGGTAATGCTAAAAACTGCTAACGCTTATTCAGATAGTACTGAAAGCGATAGTACCGGTAAAAATTGAAACCGAAAGGCCAAAATTCATCTGTAAATGCTGTTGCTCGCCAATGAACATCATTGGTTTCAGTAAAAAGAAACGACCGTAATTAAACATAGGCTAACGCACTTGCGAGTGAGCCATTCATTATAAATATGGGAGGTACTTCAATTTAATGATGAATACTGATTGATTTTTAATCGCCAAGAATGGCGCGGCCTACTGACACCTACCAAAAATAGAGATGATGAATTTCATCTCTATTCACTTCAGTTTAGAAATAGATAAATACTATAAATAGAAAAGCAACCAACCTAGATTTACCGGGTTCGTTCAACAATAGGATAGGTCGCGGCTTCGCGCGACTTATCCTTATTCGTTAAACACTTTCAGACTCAAAGATGCCAGCTATTTCGTAGGCTCGATTCAGATGCGGATCAAGTAATGGGTCACTAATTTGATGATCAGTAATCATTCGAAAATCCATAAACAGCTTTCTCTTTAGTTTAGAGTAATACTCTCTATTTCTGTTTTTTAGTATATTCAATACACCACGTATTTCTCGCCATGTAACATTATCTTTGTTTAGGAAAGAATCTATAGCTTCTACTTCAACCAGCATTTCTGCTTCTAGCGTTTCAATGTTCATAGATGTTTAACGCCGTTTTAAGCGGCAAATTGCAGTTGGCTAAAATAAGTGAGGCACGAACAAAAAGCTAACTGTAATTTGTCCGACTTAAAAACCCTTGCTAGCTGTGATTTCTAGAGTAAACGCGATAAACCACTGCAATAAAAAAACAAATGCTCGCTGGAAGCAATAATGCCATGAAGTGAGATTTTTCATACAGAAAAGCACCTAATGTGCCACCAATTATAAAACCAATAATGATAGTTAAAAAAAGTTTTGTTTTACGCTTATCAAGATTTTCACCTCTAATGAATTCGCCCAGCATAATACCTAAATCTGTGAAAATACCAGTTACATGAGTTGTTCTTATTACAGCACCGCTATATGTTGTTGCCAAGGCATTTTGCAGACCGCAAGCTGCCGAAGAAAAAAAATGACCATAAAAAGATCCCATAGAAAGAAGCCATATTGTTATTAGCAACAATATGGCCTCTAAAAACAATGCTGTATCATAGTGCCTACCAAGTTTTAGAGTTGAACCATGCAATAAAAACCCAGCAATGATTGAGCCGAGTAAAAATGACAATAAAATGCCTAGCAAATGAATAATATTTTGAAAAGATGCGTTTACAAAGCTTGTGCCTAATAGAGTGGCCGTGCCTGACAAGTGGGAAACAGATTGATGTTCAAAACTAAGAAGACCGACCGCATTCACAAAGCCCGCTACCAATGCCAAAATAAAAGCACCGACTTCAACCCATTTTGGTAATTGCGAGATCAATACTCAGGACTCCTTTTACAGCTAACGTCGAAAATCACCGGCAGATTAAAGAGGCACGTTTTTGCGATAGCAAAATAAGTGACGCTTTAACCTGTCCGAGTGAATTTGCATTGTTAGCATCTGTTAAATACTTGGCAGTTAGACCCTAGTGAGTGATTTTTGAAAGAATATCTGGGTTTATAACGAGGTTTCTTACGCCATGAGCATGATCCTCATTGAATGTATTGCCTTTACACCATTTGCCAACACTCTCAATATTAACTTTAGCTACTTTAGGGCGCACACTCCATGAAACTTGAAATGGCGAGCCTTTTTCATTATAACCAGGGCCTGTAGTTGAGCCAGCATACTGAATCGGTGCCCCTGTATTGCTTGGAATATTTGCAGCTTGATGCAAACCATTAACCTTTTCGTGTTTAGTTAAACTGGAAAAATCATGGGCATTACTATCGTTAACCAAAACATATACCTGTGTTTCTACACGCAGCTGAGGATTTTTTATCGCATCACTCAGGCAGGAACCTAATGTTGGGCCCGGTTCGATCTTAGCGCTTGAGTGTACATAATGGACTTCAATCGTATCACCTGCGCTTAATGCACCATGTGTGCTAGGGCAAATATCATGCCCTACCGATTTAAGTTCTGCGGCACTCAATTTCCCTGAATATTTAAAACCACTCTGGAATCCATGCCCGTCACCATTACCTGCATACTTAGAGAACTCTCCACCTTTATGCTCAGCATTTTTATGGAAATGGATATTGCAAAGATTCATTTCTGTATACGCAGGTGCAGAATTAAATGATCGAGGGTTATTACCTGCTACTACATCAATATCACGTGGCGACTGCGGGCCAAAGCCTTTGTTTTTAGTGTTTGCTTCAAGCATTGCTCTTTGCTCAGATACAACTTCATCTGATACTTCTGTATGTGCGTCATGACCACTCCCCTCTGCACTAACGTGCATAGGTAAGAGTGACACTGCAGCTAGTGCGATTATTAGTTCTTTTTTCATGTTTATAGCTCCTAAGCTAATGGGTAGTGAATCACGCATTTCAAGAAATTTAGTTTGTTTTTTTAATGCTAACAGCGGTTTATGCGACATGATGTCGCATAAACCGTTATATTTGACAAAGACG
>JBALXO010000013.1:0-27238 GCA_036960615.1 Cocleimonas sp.
AGAATGTAAATTTTCAGCTGAATGAATAACAACAGAATCTGAAGTAAATTGAGTCATATTTATTTGACGAAAAAAATGAAACATTCTAACACCAACAAGTGGCAATTACTTAAAGAACTCAAAGACTACATAGTATTTTCAAGCTATGATACATGGCACTATTCAGAACAATTTATTTTTTATAAAACCTAAGGAATCCAACATGGCAAGCGTTAGTACCAGTGAATTTAAAAACGGCCTTAAATTTATTATGGATGGAGATCCTTACAATATTATCGATAACGAATTAGTAAAACCGGGGAAAGGCCAAGCCTTTAATCGCGTTAAAATTCGCAACTTAAAAACTGGTCGCGTTGTCGATAAAACCTTCAAGTCAGGCGAAAAAGTAGAAGGCGCTGACGTAATGGAAGTCGATATGGAATACCTCTACGAAGATGGTGAATTTTGGCACTTTATGGAGCCAACCAGCTTTGAGCAACATGCCGCAGAAGAACCAGCCGTAGCAGATGTGAAGTTTTGGCTAAAGCCGCAAGAAAAATACGTCGTAACTCTGTGGAATGGCTCACCACTAAGTGCTACACCGCCAAACTTCATTGAATTAAAAATCACTGAATGTGACCCCGGCATTCAAGGCAACACGGCACAAGGTGCAACTAAACCTGCAGTAGTAGAAACAGGCGCGCAAATTAAAGTACCGTTATTTGTTGAAGAAGGTGAAATTGTCAAAATTGATACACGAACAGGTGAATACTTGTCTCGTGCTAAAGAAAGCTAAAACAAAAGTTTTTAACTCAATTAAGAAATAAAAAGACACCCCCCACCTTTTTGACTGTTCCTAAGCTCATAGGAAAACAGCCAAAAAGGTGGGGGGTGTCTTTTACACTGTTATTTAGTGGTTTTGTATTTATATCTCAGACCATTTTTACTAACGAAATCACCTCAGTGTAACAAGAGGAAAATAAAATCTTGGACTGGTCACCTAATACTACTCATCAAATGCGATTAGCTCGCGCTAAATTGCTACAACAGATACGTGCATATTTTCTAAATCATGAAGTGTTAGAAGTTGAAACTCCTGCACTCTCACAAGGGGCAAATACTGACCCGTTCATAGAATCATTTAAAACTAATTCAGCACGTTATCTGCATACCTCCCCCGAGTATCCAATGAAACGCTTACTCGCTGCAGGCTGTGGCGACATATATCAAATTTGTAAAGTTTGGCGCGCCGCAGAATCTGGGAGCAAACATAATCCTGAATTTACTTTATTAGAATGGTATCGAATCGGTTTTACCTACCAACAACTGATGCAAGAAGTGAGTGATTTGTTAAACACAGTCATAGTTCATTTAGAGCAATCACCCCAGTACTTTTCTTACGCTCAATTATTCCTTGAAAAATTCTCAATTAATCCCCATGTTTCTTGTAGGGATCAATTACTCAAATGCGTAAATACTGAAATACCTAGCTTAGATACCAACGACTTGGGCCAGCAAGCAATGCTTGACGCATTATTAACGCATTGCATTGAACCAGACTTTGATGAAGATAGATTAACTTTTATCTACGATTATCCAGCATCTCAATCTGCCTTAGCGCAATTAAGAGAACATGAAAATTACTCTGTTGCTGAACGCTTCGAAGTCTATTTAGGTCATTTAGAACTCGGTAACGGCTATCAAGAAGAAGTTAATGCTAAGCGCAATAGAGAGATACTAGAGAGAGAAAATCAAACACGTGCTGAACTCGGTTTTGGTCTGATGCCAGAGGATGAATTATTTTTATCAGCCTGCGATTCAGGAATTCCAGCTTCTGCAGGTGTCGCAATTGGCCTAGATAGAGTTTTAATGGCGATTACAGGCGAAAAATCCATACAGAATGTTATTAACTTTCCGTGGGATAAGGCATAATACGGCGCTAATTAGTTAAGGTTTCATTTACTGAAACGATGATTAGAAAGATTACTAAAATTATTCACACATTTACTTTTGGAGATTACTATGGATTTTTTCATTTCTAACGCAATGGCGGCTGAGTCTGGACCTGCAGGCGGCGGTTTACAGCTAGTATTTATGGTAGCCATTTTCTTTGGCATCATGTATTTCATGATTATTCGCCCACAAGCGAAAAAAGGTAAAGAACATACCGCTTTATTAGAGTCATTAAGCAAAGGCGATGAAGTAGTAACAGCTGCAGGCATTATCGGAAAAATCACCAAAATAGGTGATAACTATGTTGAAGTAAAAACATCTGATACCTCTAGTTTAACGTTTCAACTAAATGCGATTGTTTCTGTCTTACCTAAAGGCACGATTAAAGGCGCAAATTAGTAAGTAACTTTAATGAGTAACTTTAGTCATTAAAGTATTACTTAATCTAACTAAAACGCTTTGCTAACTTTTATAAACAAGGTTAGCAAAGTGATAAAACCAATAATACCGGGTTAATAAGAATGAACCGCTATCCACTGTGGAAATACATTTTCATCATCGTAGTCATGCTTGCAGGGTTTATGTTTGCATTGCCGAATCTATATCCATCTCAACCTGCCGTACAAGTCTCTGCAAGCTCGACTGACTTCCCATTGAATGAGTTTACTTTAAATCAAATCAATGAAACGTTGGCTGAAAAAGGCTTGAAAGTTGTCGAAACTGAAGCTGTTGTTGATAACAAGGTCTTGATTCGTTTTGATTCGCCAGACACTCAATTAGCCGCTGCCGAAGCAATAAAAGATGCCTTAGGTAAAGACTACAACACTGCATTAAATCTAGCGCCTGCTACACCTCAGTGGTTACGCGCTTTAAATCCAATGAACTTGGGTTTAGATCTTCAAGGCGGAGTTCATTTCTTGATGGAAGTGGACATGAAGTCTGCCATCGACAAAGCTCTAACGCGCAGTAGCGAAGAATTTAGAACCTTCTTACGTAGTAATAAAGTCAAATACTTAGGTGTTAAGCGTGTCGGTGAAAGCTTATTAGTGCAATTCAAAACTGAAGCATTACGTGATGAAGCTCGCGCTCTGTTTAAACGCGAGTATCGTAATGATATTGATTTTGAAGATTTTGAAACGGAAAAAGGAGCGGCATTAAAAGCGACTCTAACTCAACTCAATATCAACAATACCAAACGCTTTGCTTTACAACAGAACATCACTACTCTGCGCAAACGTGTCAATGAATTAGGCGTTTCTGAGCCTGTTATTCAACAACAAGGTTTAGAGCGTATTGTTGTTCAGTTACCAGGTGTTCAAGACCCGACACAGGCCAAATTAATTCTTGGCACAACTGCAACGTTAGAATTTAGACTTGTAGACGAAGGTAATAATCCTTTTACTGCTCAATCATCAGGACGCATACCACCAGGTGACAAACTATTCTTCGAAAGAAACGGCAGCCCTATTCTGCTTAAAAGTCGAGTAATGCTAACAGGTGATTACATTACCGATGCATCTGCAGGTTTCGGCCAAGAAGATCAACGCCCTAATGTTTCGATTGTATTGGACGGCAAAGGAGGAAAGCTATTTTCAAAAGCTACTGGAGCAAACGTTCAAAAATTAATGGCTGTAGTGTTTATCGAACACAAAACCGTAGTAACCAAACTAGAAGATGGTACGTATAAGAAAGATACTAAAGTCGAACGCGAAGTTATCAATGTTGCGCGTATTCAAGATACTTTGAGTAATCGCTTCCAAATCACTGGCTTAGATTCACCGCAAGAATCCTCACAATTGGCCTTATTACTTCGTGCAGGCGCACTTGCTGCACCTGTTTATATCGTTGAAGAACGTACTATCGGTCCCAGCTTAGGTGCAGACAATATCGAAGCAGGTCGTAACTCAGTCATTATCGGCTTTATTTTAGTCCTGATTTTTATGGCTTTTTACTACAGAGTCTTTGGTTTAGTTGCCAACATCGCACTGACCTTAAATCTCGTATTAATTGTCGCTGTTCTCTCAATGCTGCAAGCAACGCTAACATTACCAGGCATTGCAGGTATCGTGCTTACCGTAGGTATGGCGGTGGATGCCAACGTATTGATATACGAACGTATCAAAGAAGAATTACGTAATGGCTTAACGCCACAAGCAGCAATTTCATCAGGTTATGACAAAGCATTCTCGACCATTGCCGATGCAAACATCACTACCTTGATTGCAGCAATCGTATTATTTGGTATGGGTACAGGCCCAATCAAGGGGTTCGCGATAACCCTAGCTATTGGAATCGTCTCATCGATGTTTACCGCAATTATGGGTACACGCTCGGTGATTAATTTAATTTACGGCGGTAACAAACGTCCTACGAAACTGCATATCTAGGAAGCATAAACATGAATACCTCGACAAATAAAAAAATGATTAACTTCACAGGTGCGCGCAAACCAGCAATGATTTTCTCTGCCGTATTGCTGGTTGCCTCAATTATTTCTCTCTTTATTAACGGCTTAAATTTAGGTGTAGATTTCACGGGTGGAACCGTTATCGAGATTGGTTACGAAGAAGCTGCTGATGTTGATAGCATTCGTAAAATGCTAACAGAAGCAAAGTACGATGCCGCAGTGCAACACTTTGGAACGGCTAAAGATGTATTAATTCGTATCACCCCACAACTTGGCGTTGACAAATCAAAGGTTGGCGACAACGTATTCGCGCTGTTAAAAGAATCTAATACTGATATTAAATTACGCCGTGTAGAATTCGTTGGCCCACAAATCGGCGATGAACTTCGTGATGATGGCGGTACTGCAATGCTATTAGCGTTAGCAGGTATCTTAATCTACGTCACACTGCGTTTTGAATTTAGATTCTCTGTGGGCGCGATTATTGCTCTTATACATGACGTATTAATCACTGTTGGTATCTTTTCCATTTTTCGTATTGAGTTTGATCTGACGATTCTCGCCGCAATACTCGCCATCATTGGTTACTCCTTAAACGATACTATTGTGGTATTCGACCGAGTCCGTGAGAACTTTTTAAAATTACGCAAAGCAAGTACCGAAGAATCTGTCAATACTTCAATCAACCAAACACTCTCGCGAACAATTGTGACCTCTTTGACGACACTGTTAGTATTGTGCGCGCTGTTTTACTTTGGTGGAAAGATCATTCATGGCTTTGCTTTAGCAATGATTATTGGTGTAATCATCGGAACCTACTCATCAATATATGTTGCCAGCAGCTCATTATTGATGATGGGCGTAACACGTGAAGCCTTGCTACCACCTGAGAAAGAAGGTGAAGAACAAGAAGAGATTACTGAGACTTATAGCTAGCTTATTATTACTCTAAGCCTAGTCTTAAAAAGCCCGAATATTTTTTCGGGCTTTTTTGTGGGTGTCTAATATATGGATATCTTATAATATGACACCCCCCTACTTTTTGCCTGTTTCTAAGATAAGTTAAAACAAAGCTTCCTTCTTCATCCAACCATCTAAATCAGTTTCACCCAGTATTTGCATATAAAATAGCAATAGACGATACGCTGGACGCATTTGAGCAATATCAGGAATAGCATGATGTTTTGAGTACGAGTTGCTAAAAAGCCTGATTTGATCTGACGTTAGAATATATTCGAGAATCACAAAATCTAACTCGCGCGGCGCAAATACAAAAGCATCAAGATCGATCAGAGCAGTTATATCATTACCATTATGCAAAAACTGATCCCAACGTAAATCAGGCATCATTGGAACAAACTCTGTTATCTCAATCAAATCACAAGCATCTAAAGCCTTTATTAGGTATTTATCTGAGTTTAAAAGGACACCCCCCCACTTATTGGCACTTTCTACTAGAGTAGTTTTTAGACGATAAGACCAATCTAATGAAGTAAATACAGGTTTGTTTATAGACCCCCAGCTATTTATTGGATTTGAATGTAACATTGCTAGATGATTCGCTAATTGTTTAATCATCTCATCACTATTAGCAAGATCCGCAGACTCGATTGCACTACCTTCTAGTTCAGACGTCAAAATGTAAGCATTATTGTTTTCAAGCGTTTCAGCTTTAATTAATTCAGGTATGGCGAAGCTACACCTTTTATTAATAAATGCATATGTATGTGCAAAATTTGTAATTTCAGTGCGTAAATTGAAATCAAATAACCTCTGCATAATCTGCCAAAAAGGTGATTCAGTGTTACTACAGAGTTTAAGAAAATGATTTTTTTGATCTAGATCATCTAAGCTAGGACCCTGCAAACGCCATAGTAGATGGGTGCTATCACAAAAAGCTTGTGGGACTGAATAGACTTTTTCATATTCAGGTAAGCGATCTATCAACCAATTAGGTAATTTATTATCCATTATTTCTAATCATTTTTTAGATAACCATTTATAGCAATTCAAGCGCTTTAATAAGCGCTTTTTCTGATGTTTGAAATTCTTTATTAACGTTAAGCAGTGTAGATAAATCAAGTGATGATAATTTCTCTCTGCCCATTTTTTTATAAATATTATCGGCAAATTCATGGTGGAATATTTCTGACTTTAGGATCAAGTCATCGAGCTCTTCTTTTAATAATTCACTATCTTGTTGCTGATTAAGGAAATTTACAATAGGTCCATATAAATTATGTGTCGAACCTTTTAACACCTCAAAATAGTCGCTGAGTTCTTTATTATCCATTAGGTAAAAATAGTCCAAATCGTCGCTGATATCTTTAAGTGCTTTCGCTGAATCCACACCCGAACGAATGGCTTTCATTAGACTATCAATCCTTTGGGGGTAAATTTCTGATTCTTCTTTAGTTACTGTTTTGTCATCTTTTAGGTTCACACTTTGTATTTTATGCGCGTAGTTGATGATGTCCCCTTCTAGTTTTTTGATGGTGATGTAATGCTCGAGTTTAGTAAAAGCTAATACTGCGTCAGATTTCTCAAACTCATTGTTGATTGTGTCAATTTGCTCAATATGTAGACTTAAAAATCGTGCATTTAATCGAACCACTAAATACAACAAATGACGAGTTTCCAACATTAATGCTTCTAAGGCTGCATCAATCACTGTTTCAGGAACCTTGTGAATATACAGATCAATATGGGAGTTTATCTCAGTTATCCATCCTTCTAATAGTTGAGCGTACTGTTTAACAAACGGCATAAAAATCACCAAACCGAGTAAGTTGAATAGACTATGAAAAGCCACCAGAGAATACAGCGGGTCTTGGATTTGGAGTTTTTCGATTACTGACAACAAGGGCAAAATAAATAGAAACGCCAGCGTATCAATAAATACATTAAATACGACTTGTGCAGCGGCTAATTGGCGTTTACCTACAGCGCCTTGCAAGCTTCCTAATAATACCGTGCTTGTCGTTCCTAAATCTGCCCCTATCACTAAAGCTGCAGCGGCTGGCAACGGTATGATTCCTGCATGTAATGCACTGAGAGTCAGCATCATGGTAGCTGAACTTGATTGAATAATAGCAGTGAAGACCATGCCTATTAGCAAATATACGATTAAGGGATAGCCACTAAGTTGGTTAATATCGACAATTTTAGTCAGAGTACTAACGCTGTCTTTCATGAAGTCCAGCCCCATCAGCAATAGCGCTAATCCTAGAACTAGTAAACTTATAGACTTCCACCTACCTTTAAACAATCCAAAGCTTAATCCGCCAAATGCGAAAAGTGGGAAAATAATGGTGCTAAAATCAAGTTTGAATCCAAGTGTTGTGACAATCCAACCCGTAAAGGTTGTACCTAGATTAGAGCCCAATACAACACCGATAGCATTAACTAATGGAATAATGCCTGCGCCCACAAATGCCATTACAATAAGACTGACTAAAGAGCTACTCTGGACAATTGTGGTAGATATAATTCCAGAGAAGACAGAGCGTATAGGTCTATCCGTGGATTCTTTTAAAAAGCGTCTAAAGGTCTTTCCTGCGAGCTTTTCCAGTGCAACCTCCAGTTGTCTCATTCCAAATAAAAATAAGCCCAGCCCAGCAAGTAATTTCCATAGGTCGAAATATTCAAACATACGATTTCATCTTGCAAATTATTTTTCTATTTTCTTCTCGCATTTATTTCAGCCTAAATATTTCAAATAATTATATGAGTTGAGAGAGACACCACTTACTTTTTAGTGAGCTTCACGTTTTGTTCGTTCATAACGTAGAATTTATCCAATATTGCGAGACAACAACCTTAACTTTCCCCGTTAGGGTAAGGTTAAGCCGAATAATTAATTGCCTGTGTTAAGCATTACTCGTACTACGGATTCTCCTTTATATTTTCTCGCGCTTCATATCGACTGTTCTTTCTCTTTATTGATAGCATATTCAGGAATAAAACAACTCCAATTATAATGCACTTTGTGCTCTAAGCGCGATCTGCTATATAATGTTTGGCTAATCAAAGAAAATCCATAACACTATGTACTATTCAGAATCATTCGACGTCATTATCATCGGCGGTGGCCACGCAGGCACAGAAGCCGCGTTAGCGCCTGCGCGTATGGGATTGAAAACACTATTGCTAACGCACAATATCGAAACCATTGGACAGATGAGCTGTAATCCAGCAATCGGTGGCATCGGTAAAGGTCATATCGTAAAAGAAATTGATGCGCTTGGTGGTGCAATGGCGCATGCAGCAGACCGAGGCGGAATTCAATTTCGAACCCTCAACGCCAGTAAAGGCCCAGCCGTTCGTGCAACGCGCGCACAAGCTGATCGTGCCTTATATAAAGCGGCGATTCGAAATATTGTTGAATCACAAGAAAATTTGCAGATATTTATGCAAGGCGTTGATGACCTGATTATCGAAAGCACTGCTGATGGCGATCGAGTCGTTGGTGTGAAAACTGAGATGGGACTAAAGTTCCGCGCTAAAACAGTTGTTTTAGCCGTAGGCACATTCCTTGGTGGAAAAATACATATTGGGATGGATAACCACTCAGGTGGACGCATGGGTGATCCACCGTCAATTGCATTGGCAGATCGCTTACGTGATCTACCCTTTAATGTTGAACGTCTGAAAACGGGTACGCCAGCACGTATAGATTGTCGCAGTATCGATTACAGCAAATTACAAGAACAAGCGGGCGACACCCCTATTCCGACGTTCTCATATATGGGTAAAGCGGAACATCACCCACGCCAAGTATCTTGTCATATCACGCATACTAATCAACGCACGCACGATATTATTCGTGAGAATCTCGACCGATCACCTCTTTATTCTGGTGTTATTGAAGGCGTGGGACCACGTTATTGCCCATCGATTGAAGATAAAATTGTACGCTTTGCAGATAAGAATAGTCATCAAATTTTCATCGAGCCTGAAGGTTTAGACAATAACGAAATCTACCCGAATGGTATTTCGACAAGCTTACCGTTTGATGTGCAATTCGAATTCATTCGTTCTATTGAAGGTTTTGAAAAAGCTCACATCACACGACCGGGTTATGCGATCGAATATGACTTTTTTGACCCACGTGATTTAAAACCGACGCTCGAAACTAAATTCATCAATGGTCTGTTCTTTGCAGGACAAATCAACGGCACAACAGGTTATGAAGAAGCAGGCGCACAAGGCTTATTAGCCGCAACAAATGCTGCTTTGCAAGTGCAAGGCAAAGACCCTTGGTTTCCAAAACGCAGTGAAGCCTATACAGGCGTAATGGTCGATGACTTAATCACACATGGCACACAAGAACCTTATCGTATGTTCACCAGCCGTGCTGAACACCGTCTATTATTACGCGAAGATAACGCAGATTTACGCCTTACAGAAGTGGGCTACAAGCTCGGTTTAGTAGGCGAAGAACGTTGGCGTTCATTCAATGAGAAACGTGAGCAAGTTGAACTAGAAATGCAACGTTTACGCGATACAGTAATGCAGCCAACTGATCCCAACGCTGAGCAAAATGAGAAACTATTTGCCGGTGGACTTAGTCGTGCCTACCACCTCAATGAATTACTAACACGTCCTAACGTGAAGTATCTAGACCTAATGGCGATTGAAAAATTTGGTCCTGCAGCTGCAGACCCAAAAGTCGCTGAACAAGTGGAAGTACAATTTAAATACGCAGGTTATATCGATCGTCAGCAATTAGAGATTGATAAACAAAAGAATCATGAAGAGATGCATTTGCCCTCTGATTTTGATTACGCTGTCATTAAAGGTGGCTTATCAAATGAAGCTCGCCAAAAACTGAAAGACCAAAAACCTACGACGCTTGGACAAGCTTCACGAATTCCAGGTATTACGCCTGCGACTATTTCAATTTTGTTGGTGCATTTAAAAAAGCATCGCTACCAAAAAGCGAGCTAGACAATGTCACATGAAAATCTTTGGCAAGCAGGGCTTGAAGCACTCGATTGCCAACCGAGCGACGAACAACTCACAAAATTAAAACACTATGTAGAGATGCTCGACCGTTGGAATAAAACCTACAACCTAACCTCTGTTCGTGATCCTAAAGACATGATCCCAGTTCATATTTTTGACAGCTTAATCGTTGCCGGCCATATTAAGGGAGATAATTGTTTAGATGTTGGTAGTGGCGCCGGTTTACCTACTATTCCATTAGCGATCATGCAACCCGAACGTCAGTTTACTTCTTTAGATACCAACGGTAAAAAAACACGATTCGTACAACAAGCAATTATCGAACTAGGTTTGAAAAATGCCAAAGTTGAGCAAGCACGTATTGAAAAATGGTCAACGCCACATAAGTTTGACGCGATTATCAGTCGTGCTTTTGCTTCGGTGTATGACTTTGTCACGGCTTCGTCGCAGCATCTATCAAAGCAAGGTATGCTTTATGCAATGAAGGGCCAGTTCCCTGAAGGCGAAATACAAAATCTGCCCCCAAACTACACGTTAATTAAAACGCATAAGCTAAACGTTCCTTTTGTTGATGGCGAACGTCATCTCATAAAAATGAGTTTTGATGCTGATAAAGAATAATCGCCAAACAATAAGTTAGAAAAGACACCCCCCTACTTTTTAACGGTTTTCCAAAGGTAACATTCGATCATATTAGGACTATAATAATTCTAATAAACTCTAATAGAGCGAAAACCATGAGTCATAACAACTTCAACCAACCCTTAGGCGGCAATGAAATGCCACGTTTTCATGGTCCGAGCACCATGTTCCGATTGCCATCCCAAATCACAGCTGAAAACCTTGATATGGCGATCATTGGTGTGGGTTTAGATATTGGTACAAGCAATCGCAACGGCGCTCGTTTTGGCCCACGACAAATCCGTGCAGAGTCAGCGATGGTAAGACCTTATGGGATGGCGACTCAGGCAGCACCGTTTGACTCATTCCAGATTGCTGATATCGGTGATGTAGCGCTAAATACTTTCAACCTTCTGAAGTCCATCGATATCATCGAAGAATTTTACGATGGGGTTTTAACTCACGATGCAAAACCCATTACTTTAGGCGGTGATCATACAATTTCACTGCCTATTCTGCGTGCTCTTAGAAAAAAACATGATGAAAAAATAGCTTTAGTCCATGTCGATGCGCACGCTGATATAAACGACCACATGTTTGGCGAGAAGATTGCACACGGCACCATTTTCCGTCGTGCAATTGAAGAAGGCTTAATTGATGCGAATAAAATGGTACAAATCGGCTTACGCACCACTGGTTATTCAGCAGAAGATTTCGATTGGTCACGTGATCAAGGTGCTCGTGTAGTTCCAGTTGAAGAATGTTGGTATAAATCTCTGGAGCCATTAATGTCTGAAGTGAGAGAACAAATCGGTACTGAGACACCTACCTATTTAACCTTCGATATAGACGGACTTGATCCATCTGTTGCACCTGGCACGGGAACACCAGAACCAGGAGGTTTAACCAGCATTCAAGGGATAGAAATTATTCGCGGTTGTTATGGTTTAAATCTAATTGGAGCGGATCTAGTAGAAGTATCGCCACCTTATGACACCACAGGGAATACCGCTCTGCTCGCTGCAAACTTAATTTTCGAAATGTTGTGTTCTTTTCCGGGATGTATCCGCAGAAAGTAGAATTATTTGATTCCTTCTCAAAAGGACACTTCTAACTTTGTTAAAAAATCAGTTGCTCCACTCTTTCATCGAAATTTTCTTACAAAAATAATCTTACTATCTCTTTAAAAGCAAAAGAGGCAAAAAGGTGGGGGGTGTCTTATTTACTTTGTTTATCCTTGTCGAACACAGTTTGTTTCTGTTCAGCTTTAATCCTACTGATTCGTCTATCCGTCATTGCTAAAACACCTGCGAGCACAATGATAAAGATGCCGATTAAAGTATTAATATTTAATACTTCACCCCAAATCAACCAACCAAAAAATGCTGCAAAAGCAACGGAAGTATAAGTATACGGACCGAGTTGTCCCGCTGGTGCATGACTATAGGCTTTGCTAATCGATAATTGTGCAATCGTCGAGAAAACAGCAATGGCTGCTAAAGAACCCAGTTGAACCCAGCTTAAACTCACCCAAGATAACATCGCGGGAATAGCAGAAACGATGGTGCCGACCAACGCGAAATAGAATACGATTCGCCCCGGTGTTTCGGTTGCGCTCATCTTACGGATGATCACTTTCGCCATACCCGCTAACATAGCTCCAGCAAGTGCAATCAGTATAGTCATATTCAATTGCGTTTCGGTTCCACCTGGGTTGATAATTAAAACAACACCTGAAAATCCGATAAAAATCGCAATAATCGTTTTCAGACCAATACTTTCATTAATCCAAAAGAACGCAAAAATCGGAATAAAAATCGGTGAGGTTTGCTTCAACAAAGACGCTTGAGCCAGTGGCATATGACCCCAAGAATAAAACAAACAAACCATCGCTGTTAAACCGACCAAACCACGTGCCAAATGCAAACCGATATGTTTTGTATGAAGCCGTGAAATACCCTTTCTAATCAGCCAAGGGATCAATATAAACAGTCCAAAAAGATTTCTAACAAAGACAATTTGTTCAGTAGGAACTTCAGCAGACATGCTTTTAATAATCATACCTGTCGCTAATAAAGCAAGCTCAGAAAGAATGATTAACGCCGCACCAAGAGCAATATTTTGATTATGCATAGAATGGACTGTTGTTATTATTAATTATAAAAATCAGGCATTTAGAGAAATTAGTAATTCTTTATTAAATCGATTTACGAAAACAACTATGAAGTTTCTTTATGAAACTAAACCACTATTTTTAATTCCGTCAAACATGAACTGCACTGCTAAAGAACAAAGAATAACTCCGAAAATACGAGTGATTACTTGCAGACCGGTTACACCAATAAAACGATGCAATTGGCTTGCTCCAATCAATGACACATAGGTAACTAACATAATGCTCAGGAGTCCCAAAATCACCATACTTTGTCCGCCTATATCACCTTGAACATTCGCCATTAGCAAGATAACTGCACCCATTGCACCAGGGCCAGCAATTAATGGCGTAGCCAAAGGAAATACACTGATATCTTGACTGCTTTCAGCCTCTTCAACTTCATCGGCTGTTGCAGAAGTGCCGCCCGAATGCCGCGCAAATACCATATCAATGCCAATCAGCAATAGTAAAATACCACCCGCAACCCGCAACGCTGGTAGTGTAATGCCTAATGAGCTAAGGATAGATTCACCAAGAAAGGCAAAGGATAGAAGTACTCCTGTGGCAATCCCGACACCTTTTAAAGCAATTTTATTTTTAGTACGTGTATTTTTTTGTGATGTTAGCCCTGCAAATACAGCAGCGATGTCGATTGGACCAACAGTTGCAAAAAAAGTAGTTAGTGCGAGTATATAAATTTCAAACATAGTAAAACCTTACTTGTTTTATCAAGGTCAGCCTGCAGTTAACAAGAATAACGATGATGATGAATATTCGTTGAACTTGAGCTTGATATTTTTTATATTCTATTTAAGAACGCCGTGTAAACGCTTAACCATATCTTTAAACACTTTTGGATTTGATGCCACAATATCGCCCGACTTCATGTGTGTTGCACCACCGTTTAAATCGCCAACCAACCCACCAGCCTCTTGTACCAGTAATGCGCCTGCTGCTATGTCCCATTCTTTTAGGCCAAATTCCCAGTAACCGTCATATCGACCTGCAGCAACATAAGCCAAATCAAGCGAAGCCGCACCAAAGCGACGAATGCCTGCAGTACCTACAGCCAATACTTTTAGTGTATTTGTATAAGTACCCATCAATTCTTCTTGGTCTGAGCGAAATGGAATACCTGTCGCCAATACCGCATCTTCTAAAGATAAACGTTTAGAAACACGAATTCGGCGATTATTTAGAAACGCGCCACCGCCCTTGCTCGCATGAAAAAGATCATCTTTCATAGGATCATAAACTACTGCCTGATCTAGCTTACCGTTTTTCTTTAATGCGATTGAAACAGCGTAATGTGGAATACCATAAAGGAAGTTAGTGGTTCCATCGAGTGGATCGATAATCCATTCGTAGTTAATCGCTTCGACGCCGGGATTAATCTTTCGTGCATTTTCTATCGCAGCTTCATTTGGCTTATGCTCACCACTTTCTTCACCCAAAAATGAATGTGATGGGTAAGCTTGACGTAAAATGCCGATAACAGTTTCTTCAGCAGTTCTATCAACTTCAGTCACAAAATCATGTTTATCTTTATTTTCAATTTGTAATTGCTCAATCCTATCTGCACTTCGCGCAATAATATCGCCTGCTGCGTGAGCCGCTTTGATAGCTGTGTTTAACATAGGATCCATAATTTTTTACTCGGTTTTGTACTTTGTTTATTACAACGGTTTTGCTGCTGAATTTACTAAAGTTTTCGTAATTAAACATCATTTGCTTTTGACAAAAAGCGTTACAATGTTCTCATAAATTTAGCCGCGAGAGTATAGCCTGAATAATGTCTAATAACACCCTAGAAAACAGTTTAAACAATACACTTCAAAGTATCCGTATTGTGATGATTCAAACCTCTCACACTGGAAATATTGGTGCCGCAGCACGTGCCATGAAAGTAATGGGCTTATCTGAACTGTATTTGGTAAAACCTAAATCAGCACCCGATGCGCAATCAGTGGCAATGTCATCTAATGCGACTGATATTTTAGACAATGCCGTTATCGTTGATACCTTAAGTGAAGCCATCTCAGACTGTCAATTAGTCGTCGGCACTAGCGCACGCCATGAACGAACTTTAGCGTGGGATATTCAAGATTCACGCAGTTGCGGTGAGCTCATCGCAAAGCATGCCAGTTCAAAACCAAATGCCAAAGTCGCAGTTCTGTTTGGTCGTGAAAGCTCAGGGCTGACTAACGAGGAATTGGCGGTGTGCCAGCATTTAGTCCATATACCTACCAATCCAGACTACAGCTCGTTGAATGTGGCTTCAGCAGTGCAAATTTTATCTTATGAATGTCGACTTGCTTCTATGAAGCTAGAAAAATCAACTCCAAGCGATGACAGCGACAACAATGATAATAGCGATGATGAATGGGTTAGTGCGGATAATCTAGATAGTTATTTTGAACATCTCAAGCAAGTAATGGTTGATGTGAAATTCCTTGACCCTGAAAACCCTCGTTATCTGCTTCCTCGTTTACGTCGCTTATATTCTCGTTCTGGAATTACTCACAGTGAGATGAATATTTTACGTGGTATGTTGGCAGCTATTCAGAAATCAAAGTAGAACATCAGTAAACTCCTATTCAAGTTATTTAATATAGACACCCTCACCTTTTCAGGTATTTTCACTTTAAGCTGAAACACCTAAAAAGTGGGGAGTGTCTTTTAAACAAATCAAATCTTATCAAATAGCTTTAAAATTCAATTTTACGTCACTCATTCAGCCTAGACTCAGCCGTTCGGCGTAAAATCCTTGATAAAAGGTAGTAATTTATCTATTTTAAGTGAAATAAATGAATCTTCAGTTGCACTAACAACTATTGATACATTCAAAATATAAAAATAATGAGATCAAAAAATGAAGTTACTACAAAAAAATAGTAAACCAGAGGTTTATAGCATCAGTGGGTTTAGAGACACATTGGCTTCGCCTGTTTTTTATCCTGTTGTTGTAGTCTCACTTGTATTGGGTATCGCATCAATTTTTGGTCTCGTACAAAACCCGCTTAAATTAAAAGCGATGGTGAATGTTATCCATCAAAAAGTGTCGGAAACTAAGATAGTTAGAGGTTCAATTGATGATCAGCTTTATACCTTAGCCGATAATGTTGAACCTGAAACAGTTTTACACAAACAATCAACTAGAGTTATCGAGCTATTTTCTAATCTCAATGAAATGAAACCTACAAAAATGTCAGTCGAAGGCGATTTCGAGCGAGTTGCGTTTAATTACGATGTAACTTCAGAGCGTTTTTGGTCAGATCTTGATTCAAGCAATTTTGAGTCTGCTTCAGAAGAAATGGAACGTAAAGAAAGAGAAGCTACGACTTTTGGTGTTCCTTTGGAAGTAGACTATGCTGACGATCTTCCTTCAGAATTTAACTCAAAGGACGATTCGATTTACGCTCTTAATAAGCTAAGCAAGATCTAAAAAATACAATGTTCTCAATACAGTAAACAAGACTACACTAACCGTTAAATCATCCCTCTAATTTTTGCTTTAAAGAGACTTCAATTTCTCGGTACTTATCTGTATCGATAATCATCTTGCCACTACTGCTAGTTACCTGAAAAATATCTTCAGCGATTTCGCCCAATGTAGTAATGCGCGCATTATGTATAGTCAAACCTTGTTGACTAAATACCTCACCAATTCGCGTTAACAAACCTGCGCTATCTGCAGTTTTTATCGTAATAATAGTTTGTTGGAGTTTCTCATTAAGTGCGAAGGAAACAGTCGTTTCCGTATCAAAATGCTTTAATTGACGAGGCATACGATGATGCGAAAAATTATACGATTGCTGGGCTTGATTAATATTCATTTCAACCGATTCTAACAATTGTTGTTTATCTTCAGCATGTTCCAGCATTTTGCCTTCTCTATCCAAAAGATAAAAAGTATGTAAATCATAGCCATCTTTAGTCGAAGTAATACTCGCGCCAACAATATCCAAACGGTGTTGCTCAATTGCTGAGGTTACTTTTACAAATAACTCGGGCTGATCTTGTACATAAATCAACAATACCGAACTGTCTTTTTTATGACTATCAGAGATACGAATGATATTCCCTGAATGTTGCTGGTGACTAATTTCGCGAATATGCCAATGTAAACGTTCTTTTGAAAACTGCTGAAAATAGTCATCATCAAAACGCTCCCAGTAACTAACGCAGTCAATGATACTTGTTTGGTCCTTATTTTGAAGAGAACTTTGTTGAGAGTCTTGAAGAGAATTTAACTGCGATAACACCCAACACTTCTTCTCTTCTTTTTGTTCTTTTATAAAGTCTTCATTACTGTCATTAGACGCTTTGTTAAACAAAAATCGAGTAGTCTGTTGGTGCAATTCTTTTAATAAAGAATGCTTCCAGCTCGTCAATAGCGTTGGGTTGGTTCCTTTGATATCACTAATCGTTAATACATATAAATAATCCAAGCGCTCTTGCGTATCGACAATATGAGTCAGCTCTTCTATTACCTCAGGGTCATTGATATCTTTGCGTTGCGCTACGCCACTCAATAATAAATGTTGCTCTACTAACCAAGATACAGTTTGCGCATCTTTTTCTTCTAACTTATGCGAACGACAAAACTCTAAGGCATCAATCGCCCCTAATTCTGAATGACTACCACCACGTCCTTTTGCAATATCATGAAAGATACCGGCAAGCACCAAGATCATCGGCTTATCCATTTTGTTAAATAGCTCACTACAAAATGGATCCTCAGTCTCGCCTTGAGCAGTACTTAAGCGACGAATGTTCCGCACTACATTTAAAGTGTGATCATCTACGGTAAATGCATGAAATAAATCATATTGCATACGCCCCACAATATTCGCAAAAGCAGGAATATACGCAGCCAAAACGCCGTAACGATTCATGCGTCGCAACACGAAGTTAACTCTTTCGGATTGAGAAATAATCTTTATAAACAGGGACTTATTTTCGATATTTTCTCTGAAAGCATCGTCAATCAAAGGGAGATTACGGCGTAACTCACGGATCGTTCTCGGTGTTAGACCTTTAAGTTCTGGGTGTAGCTGCAACAAATGGAATAATGTTAAAAAAGTATGGGGGTGTGTTGTAAAACGATCGACTTGGTGTAAATCTAAGTAATTATCTTCGTTATTAAAAAATGCATCAATAGCTTTTGAAGGCGGCTTTGTATCTTCTAAAATATGCTCACGCAACAAACCTAAGAACATCTCATTAAGCCGCTCTAACTTTGTTATGGTTTTATAATAACGCTGCATGAAAGATTCGATGGAATGATTTTTCTCATCGTCGGTATAACCAAAACTATGCGCTAGATGACGCTGATGGTCGAATAACAAACGGTCTTCTTTACGTCCTGTTAAACGATGTAAAACGAACCTTACTTTCCATAAAAAATCCCGAGCTTCAATTAAAGACTGATATTCCTCGGCATTTAGCAGATCATTATCTTCTGCTTTACTAAGTGTTCTAAGGGATCCAATTCCATATTCCCGCAACACAATCCAACCGATCATTTGCAAATCACGCAAACCACCAGGCCCATCTTTAAGATTCGGTTCAACGCGATAAGCCGTATCGCCAAAGCGTGTATAACGATTATCTTGTTCTTTGAGTTTAGCGAGAAAAAAGTCTGGGCTATTCCATATTTTATCTGTAGAAACCTCATGTTCTAAGCGTTTGAATAAAGGCATTTCGCCGCAAATATAACGAGCTTCAATAAGATTCGTAACTACCGTTAAATCAGCCGTCGCCTCACTGATGCACTCATTTAACGTTCTGACGCTATGCCCAATTTCTAACCCTAAATCCCAAAGCTCAGTAACAAAGTCAGATAACTTTTCTTCAGCTTCGGTATCAGGTTCATGCGCCAATAAAACCAATAGATCGACATCCGACGCAGGATGCATCTCTTCGCGACCATATCCACCGACTGCAATCAAGGCAAGATGCTCTAAATCATCAAGTTGATGCTTTTGCCACATTTGTTGTAACAGTCCATCTATCAATTGACTTCGAGATTTTAGAATTTCAACAATATCCACTCCATCAACAAACTGTTGATGTAAATCATCGTTATTATTTTGTAAAGTGTCTTTTAAATTGAGCTTTGCATTCATATTTGAATTATGCACTAATCTGTTTATTAGAAAAGATCATTTAAAAAGACACCTCCCACCTTTTAACCTGTTTTCCCAAAACTGATACCACAAGTATTCATATCCTAATATTACGCAATTTGTTATCCTACCGCCCCGAAACATACTTTACTCAGTAGTTATAATCGCATGAAACCTGTATTTGCCTTAGTTGGGCGTCCGAATGTTGGAAAATCCACTTTATTTAATCGACTCACAAAATCGAGAGATGCGCTTGTCGCAGATTTTCCGGGACTGACGCGTGATCGAAAATATGGCCAAGGCGTATTAGGTACTGACGATTATCATGAAGTCGAACGTGACTACTTAGTGATTGATACGGGTGGTTTAAGTGGTGAAGATGTTGGTATAGACGAGTACATGGCTAACCAAACTTGGTTAGCGGTGGATGAAGCAAATACCGTTTTGTTTTTGGTAGACGGAAAAGAAGGTCTGACCAATGCAGATCATCTGGTTGCGAGCAGATTACGCAAAGCGGGAAAAGATGTTTATTTAGTGGTTAATAAAACCGATGCCGTAGACCCAGAACAAGCCAAAGCTGAGTTCTACCAATTAGGCTTTAAAGAAGTATTTGCAATTGCAGCGGCTCATGGTCGTGGTGTAACGTCAATGATCGTTAAGTTGCTTGAAAACTTCCCGATTGAAGAAGATGAAGAAGAGATTCCTGCAGAACATGCAGACAGCATTCGCATCGCTTTTGTTGGTCGCCCGAATGTTGGCAAATCTACTCTTATAAATCGCATTATGGGCGAAGAGCGCGTAGTTGCATTTGATAAGCCCGGTACTACCCGTGACAGTATTTACGTTCCTTACGAGCGTGATGGACAAAAATATACCTTAATAGATACCGCAGGTGTTCGACGTCGTGCCAAGGTTAAGGAAAGTATTGAAACATTTAGCATCATCAAGACCTTGGAAGCGATCAAAAAAGCTCATGTCGTGATTATGCTGTTAGACGCGCATGAAACCATTACGGATCAAGATGCGCATTTATTGGGATTGGTTTTAGATGCCGGACGTTCTTTAGTTTTGGCAATCAATAAATGGGATGGCTTGGATGAATACGCCAAAGAACAGATAAAGGTTAAACTTGAAGTTAAACTACCTTTCTTAGATTTTGCAGATAGACATTTCATCTCTGCGCTTCACGGCACGGGTGTTGGACATCTGTATAAATCTGTTCATGAAGCATACGATTCTGCGATGCTTGATGTACCTACTGCACGTATGACTCGAATTTTACAAACTGCGACTGAAGCTCATCAATTGCCAATTGTAGCGACAACACGCATCAAACTTCGCTATGCACATCAAGGTGGTAGTAATCCATTTTTGGTTATTATTCATGGCAATCAAACGAATCGTGTCCCCGGCAGTTATAAACGTTACTTGATGAATTATTTCCGTGAGACTTTAAAACTCAAAGGTACGCAGGTAAAACTAGTATTCAAAACAGGCGAAAACCCGTTTGAAGGTAAGAATGATAAGCGCGCTAAACTGTCGCCTTCACAGATGTTCCGTAAAAATAAGAAAAACCCAACGAATAAGTCGACCAGAACTAGCAAAAAGAAATAAAAACACATAGAACCTTTTTCTGTCTCTTTACTCAAACAGGGTAAGATATTAAAAAATAAAGGAATAATTTCATGTTGTTAAAGTTCAAAGGATTGAATTCAGTACTATTTCTATTAGTTGTTTATAGTTTAAGTAGTGTTGCGGTCCACGCCAAACTGCCTGTTGGCATGAATACCAATGAAATCCAGCATGTTGATTCTAGCGCGCCCTTCGTCAATGTATTCAAAATGGCGATGCCATTTAAAGATGCTAAAAAACTCACACACGGTAATATAGCTTTCGATAAAGATGGCTGGCCACTTGATCTTAAAGGTGGCAAAGCTGGTAGTTACATGATCCATTGGCTACCCGCAGGAACACTGCCTGAAGGCCAATATACCGTGCTTTATGATGGTGAGGGTCAACTTGCGTATGAAGGCGACGCCAAAGTGATTCGTTCTTCCCCTGGTAAAGATATCGTCGAATTCAGATCAGGTCATGATAAATTCATGCAAGTCGCTTTATTGATAAAGCGTTCTGAGCCAACTAATTACCTTCGCAATATTCGCGTGCTTATACCAGGCGGTATTTGTGCGAACAATCCTTTTCAACGTGTTAATGCAGCAAACCAGTGTTCTGGAAACTATCTATCGTTTGAGAAACATCACGAACAGATTATCTTTAACCCAGATTATTTGAAGTTTATGAAAGACTTCAAAGTAATTCGCATGATGAATATCTCAGGAATTACACGTAACCCAATTCAACGTTGGGATCAAATGCCACAAATGAGCAAAGCCACTTGGGCAGGTTTTGAAGGAACTCGCGGTGCGCCATTATCAGTGATGGTAAAGTTAGCCAATGTGTTAAATAAAGACCCTTGGTTTAATTTACCACACGCCGCCGATAATAATTTCGTGCAGCAATACGCACGCTATATAAAACAAAATCTGCGCCCTAATCTAAAAGCTTATATCGAATACACCAACGAGGCATGGAACCCTGGGTTCTTGCAAATGCATTATGCTAAAGATATGGGAACCAAGCTACGTTTAGATGCAGACCCAAATGTAGCTGGACAAAAATACTATTCACAACGCGCGGTTGAAATATTCAAACAGTTCACTCAAGTATTTGGCGGCAATCAAAGATTAATACGCGTGATGGGCGTTTGGTCTGCCAATCGCTATATGACTCCAGTGGTGATGGAGCACAAAAATGCTTTTAAGAGTGTCGATGTAATGGCAATTGCACCTTACTTTTTCGTCCACCAAAAAGCTTTGGGCGGCGTAAATAGCGTACCTAGCGTTTTTGCCTTATTAAAAGACGATAAGAAAAACCCATATTCCATGAATAACGTTTACAAAATGATTCAAACCCAAATGGACATGGCAAAAAAATATGCTGTTGGTTTAGTTGCTTATGAAGGCGGACAGCATCTCACTGCACCTGGGACCAAATCTACACGTGACCATCCAAATCCATTTTTAATCGGCGCAAACCGCGCGCATCCTATGGAAAAGTTTTATATAGAATTCCTACAAAACTGGGATAGAATTACCAATGGCGGATTGTTTGTAGCCTTCTCTGCACCCAGAACTTGTCAGTTTTATGGTTGTTGGGGAATTACTGAGCATTTGAATCAATCTGTTTCTAAAGCGCCTAAATATAAAGCATTACAGCGGTTCTTTTGATTTAAAAGTACACCCCCGTACTTTCTACCTATTTTACTACTAGTATTCTTGGGCAATCTCATTCCTCAAAAGTTTAGTACGTATGGCTAAGCCCCATTAGTGATCAATTCTTGGTATATTTTCTATTAAATGAAATTAATATCTCGATATATTTTTAGCTATTTCATCTAAATGTTTATCCCAAGTGCCGCAGCACCCTCCCCAAACATCCATGTGCGGATAACGCTGCGAAAGATTACCGCAGAGCTTTCCTAGTTCTACAGGATCACCCTCTTCTAGATGTCCGATTTGGCACAACGCAATCTTTTCCATTTTTGATGCATTCGGTCGAACACCCCTTAAGCGGTTCATCCAATCGCTATTCTCTAGAGCAGGTTCATACTCCACCGGATGAGAGCAATTAATCGAATAGAATTCAGGCGACTGGTTTGTTGCTTCATCTATCATCGTAATTGCCTCAGCTAAACTAGGCCCTGAATTAAGTTTCGAGCTGCTGTCTAAACTAAGTGAAATAGCTAGTGGAACTCCAATTTTGGCTGCTGCTCTAGCAACGCCGATAGATTCTGGAATATTATTAAAGGTAATAGCCAAAGCCAAATCAACATCAGCAGCTTTAAGAGTTTCGAGTTGAACAGAATGATAGTCCTCTGCTTCGTTCTCAGTGATGTCCTCATTTCGCTCATACGCATCACCGCGAGGGCCAATTAGCCCTTGAATTAGACTCTCTGGAATATCTGAGGCGTACTCATCCGATATCTCTCTTAAGAATTCAATCGATTGATGGTTTGCATCCGCTAGGCTTTGTGGAGAATAACCTAATAGTTCACCCCAATCTGGACTTGCGCGATAATCTAAACCTCCCATCAATGCACACATTCCATGTTTTGCGACAACATCCATGTAACTTCTAAACATTTCTCTCATCTTAGCAACAGCAGCTGGATTATCTAACAAAGGAAACATGGCGAATTCAGGCAAATCAAAACCGTATTTGTACATCAGTTCAGTCTCAGTTCCACCTTCTGATAAGTAATAACGACCTTCTTGTTGCGGTGGAAACGTTTTAGTATTGCTCATCTTCACTCCCCTTAAGTTAGCTCAAATACTTCACACTTTAATCGATTGGTATAACATTAATTACTATAAGACATGTAATGACTACCTAATATTTAGCATAAAAACATGATTCAATCAGTTTTCTATCCTTAATCATGACCAAGCTAAGATAAGTAATAGCTCACTTCAAGGTTATATTAGAATCCAATATTTCTATATGACTTTAAATGACACCTCCCTACTTTTTGACACTCTTTACGTTTAAACTAACCCTTTATTCCATAAAATGAAACAGCTCCGATGATCATCATGTACGGCATTAAAAACTGCGACACCATCAAAAAAGCACGCGCTTTTTTGGATAAAAATAACACTCCTTATGAATTCAAAGATTTTCGCGAAGATGGACTTAACCCGATTCAATTAAGCGCTTGGATGAAGGAATTGGGCTGGAAAGAAGTAATTAATAAACGCAGTACCACCTGGCGTAACCTACCCGATGAAACGAAAGAAAACATGAATGAGACTTTGGCTTTAGTCGTTGCAGAAGATCAGCCGACTATTATCAAGCGCCCTGTTTTAGAATTAACAGATAAAGTCCTTATTGGTTTCTCAGAGAAAACATATTCTGATTTAATCTAACAACACCAATGAAAATTCTAGCCTTGATCACTTAGTATTACCAGTTTCTGATATTGATGTAAGCAGTGCCTTTTATCAAAATATTCTGGCTATAGAAGTCATTACTTCAGGTTAAGGACGTAAAGCAATCAAAAGTTTAATCTTCATCAGTCAGGCTATGAATTCGAGCTAAAGCTGAACACTCTATGGTTGGCACAATCGACTTATATCTATTGACAGAAACACCGTTGATTGAAGCCATCGTTGAACTAGAATCACATAATATTATCATCGAAGAAGGCCCTATTTATCCGACTGGCGCTACACATAGACTCAATTCCGTGTATATTCAAGACCCTGACCAAAACCTTATTGAAATAGCGAATACCCTTAAATATGTCGAACACACTAGAACTTACCAAAGCATTAATTGCTCGCCCTTCTGTGACTCCAAAAGACGAAGGCTGCCAAAATTTATTGATTGATGTACTCGAACCAATAGGTTTTATTGTAGAAAAAATGAATTTTGGTGAAGTTGAGAACGTTTGGCTACGAAAAGGCACCAAAGCACCCTTATTCTGTTTTGCAGGACATACTGATGTTGTACCAACAGGTCCCGAAGATGAATGGGATAGTGACCCTTTTGATGCAGTTATTCGAGACGGCAAGCTTTATGGTCGTGGCACGGCTGATATGAAAGGCGGTATTGCGGCATTTACTATTGCTTGTAAACGCTTCGTAAAAGACTATCCAGATCACAAAGGCTCAATAGCATATCTGATTACCAGCGATGAAGAAGGGCCTGCAACCGATGGCACTGTAAGAGTCATTGAGACCTTAGAAGCCCGTAACGAGAAGATTGACTGGTGTTTAGTTGGCGAACCTTCCTCAACGTCACAAGTTGGCGACACCATCAAAAATGGGCGACGTGGCTCACTAGGTTGTTGGTTACAAATTAATGGCAAACAAGGCCATGTTGCTTATCCTCATCTTGCAGAAAATCCGATTCATTTAACCGCACCGATGTTGAAAGAGCTGACGGAGATGGAATGGGATAAGGGAAATGACTTCTTCCCTCCGACAACCTTTCAAGTATCCAATCTACATGCGGGCACAGGCGTAACTAACGTTATTCCAGGTGCGCTAAAAATGATTTTCAACTTTAGATTTTCAACAGAAATTACACCAGAAGAGTTAAAGCAACGCGTTGAAGCATTGCTCGATAAACATATGCTCAACTATGAAATCAAATGGGTATTATCAGGTATGCCTTTCTTAACCTCAGAAGGCAATTTAGTAGATGCAACAGTAGCTGCGATTAAGCAAGTCAGTGGTATTGATACGGAACTATCTACTAGTGGCGGCACCTCTGATGGGCGATTTATAGCTCCTACTGGAGCACAGGTTTTAGAGCTTGGCCCAACCAATGCAACCATTCACCAAATTAATGAATGTGTAGGTGAAGATGAGTTAGATACCTTAGAGCAGATTTATTATGAAGTGTTGAAGAATTTATTAGCTTAGAAAATTGTTAAGCTGATCAGAGATATGAAAATATCAGAATAACGAAGTTAGTTTTTATGAACAACAAAACCAAAAACACCAAAAAGTAGGGGGGTGTCTTTTTTAAAAGACACCCCCCTACTTTTTGTACATCTATTACTTAAAGAGCTTTTAAATTAGAACTCTTTTCCTAGAAGTTCAGCTTTCAAACTAGATTGTGCTGGCTTAGGAGACAGCCAAATACCAAAGAGTGCCTTCTTAAATGGCAAACCTTTAATTCTAGTCATTACCTTTGAGTTCTTTAATACCTGAGTACCGCCTGATGGCGTATACACTAGGTCAAAAATATCGTTTTTATTAATTGTCGCTTTAAATGCGGTATTAATTAATTGATCAATTTCTGGTTTAATCGGACCAGTATTTCCGCGAGTTGAGTTAATAAACCCTTTCATTAAAGCAGCTTCTATTTTTTCTGCAGTCGCAAAACCCGATTTAATTTTCAAGCGGATAGCCATTGCTTCATTCACATCAAGTATCTTTTTTGGATCTGACGTTTTATTCTGCAAATACAAACCTGCATTGTATACAGTGATGACAAATTTCGTTCTTTGACCTGCACCATTAAGCGTTAGATTTGTATCACCCGCTTGGTAAGTCGCTGGCATTCCATCCAAAGCATGAGCTGAAAACGTCAAGAAAAACAAAGTAATTGTAAAAAGTGCTGATGTTAAAACGCGCATGAATAACTCCTTTTTGATTAATGATGATTTAGTTTAGCATAAGTCATGATAGTTTTAGAGCAATCGCTCTTTTTTCCTATAGTTACATTTAAATAGAGTATCTATATTTTCAAAAGACCAATTTACACCTATAAAGTTTCTGGCCATTAAGAAAATACTTTCTCTCAAACAAGGTCATAAACTCTGTAATGATCTTCTCACTATCATTAGTAGTCACATCAAAGCTTATGGTTTCAACGCCCTTACAACTTAATTTCGAATCCTTAAGATAAGATGATGCATAAAAAAACGCCTGACTGAATTCATCTGCGTAAATTTTCCAGTTTGTGCGTAATTCAACCTCTCCTCCAAGAGCAAACAATAAAGGATAAGCAGGATGCGCATGCCACCGACGTTTGATGTGTTTCGCTTTGGGATAAGGATTTGGGTAATAAATAGTGTGTTTAGCAAGCTGCCACCCAGCTTGTTTAGCCAACAGCCAAAAATCAGCACATTCCGCCTGAACTAATACCGCATTTTCAGGTAACTCTTTATTATATTTTTTCGATAAGCGCGCTATTGAGCGGTCAATACCTATTACCAAGGCCTGCGGGTTATTTTTAGCAATTATTCCTGTACTAACACCCGTTCCGCAAAAAGAGTCAAAAAGTAGGGGGGTGTCTTTTTTCAATGCAGTTTCGACTCTGTTTTTAACCTTATCGAAAGCTACTTGAGTATGTTCTGCTATGGGTTTTTTATACTCAGTTTCAAAATGCTTACGCACGATCGACTCGAGATTCTCATGAACTCCCTGCTGATTACTTAGCACTTCATTTGAA
>JBALXO010000013.1:27338-39259 GCA_036960615.1 Cocleimonas sp.
TCTAAAAAGACTAAAGCGATTAACGCTTTGAGAACTGAGTCGCTCTACGTGCTTTACGAAGACCAACTTTCTTACGCTCTACTTTTCTTGCATCACGTGTTAAGAAGCCAGCTTTCTTTAATGTACCACGAAGGCTTTCGTCATAACTAAGAAGCGCACGTGAAATACCTAAACGAATCGCGCCAGCTTGTCCGCTGTCGCCGCCGCCTTTAACAGTAACCATCATATCGAATTCGTTAGTGTTTTCAGTAGTCACTAAAGGCTGCTTTAAAATCATGTGAGCCGTTTCACGACCAAAATAATCTTCAAGAGATAATTTGTTAATTACAATCTTGCCAGTGCCTTTAGTAAGAAAAACACGTGCAGTTGATGATTTGCGTCGGCCTGTGCCGTAGTACTGTGTAGTAGTAGCCATTGTTTAAATCTCTAATGCTAGTGGTTGCTGAGCGTGATGATTATGCTCAGGACCTGCATAAACTTTTAATTTTCTGAACATGTCACGTCCTAAAGGACCTTTAGGTAACATGCCTTTTACTGCAAGCTCGATAACACGAGTTGGAGCATGATCAATCATTTTCTCAAATGTCATTGATTTTAAGTTACCAACATATCCAGTATGTCTGTAATACGTCTTTTGTTTAGCTTTGTTACCTGTTACACGGATCTTTTCAGCGTTAACAATAACGATGTAATCACCTGTATCTACATGAGGTGTGTATGTAGGCTTATGCTTACCACGTAAACGATGTGCTACTTCACTTGCAAGGCGACCAAGAGTTTTGCCGTCTGCATCGACTACAAACCAATCACGTTTTACTTCAGCAGGTTTTGTACTAGCTGTAATTCCCATTTCAATTCTCCAGAAATGAAGGTTGCTATACTTCGGACTAGCCAAGGTAGTAGCTTATTTAAACTTAAATAACGGATGAACATATCTTTATTGAGAACAAGATATTATTCAATAGTTGATATACTTTTATAAAATCGCAATATATTCAAAAGAGAAAACGAGCGAATTCAAAGAACGCGACATTTTATGGGAACGCCCACTACTATTCAAGCAGTAGTTTCAATTAAAGTGTTTTAATTTGAGGTAATGCGTAATTTAAAACTACAACAAACTCTATGTAGAGCTAGTTATGCAAAAAATTATCATTGAATGTGTCTGAAAAAGGCTTTTGAGCGTTTAATTTATTATAAACACTGAAATTAAATTTGTTTTAAAAGAAATCATGTAACTCTTTCAATAAATGTATCTATACGAATAAAATCTAGGAATACACATTATGTTTACAAACGCCAAAAATTGGCTATGGGAAAATATAACCGCTTGGTTAAATGGTACCTCCAAGAAAAACCAAGAGCTGCCATTTATTAATAACTTTGATCATATGTTGCGTGATCTTCGTGTTGCTGATGTGATTTTGTTTGAAGGGCGTACTCGTGTAAGTGAAGTAATCAAAATTATTACGCTCTCCCCTTGGACACATGCGGCTATTTATATCGGTCGATTAGATCAAATAAAAAACCCAAGAACCTTAGAAATAGTTAAACAACATTATGATGGTGATCCTGCAGAGCCATTAGTAATAGAGTCATTACTAGGCTTCGGTACGATCGTAAATCCTTTAACAATTTACACAGAAGCAAACTTACGTATTTGTAGGCCTGACGGCTTAAGTTTTGACGATCAAAATAAAGTGGTTTGTTTTGCCACAGAGCATTTAGGGATTAGCTACGATGTCAGACAAATTCTTGATTTAGCGAGATTTTTATTCCCTTATGCTATTTTACCGAGAGAATGGCGCTCTTCTCTATTTCAACATAATGCAGGTAAACCTACAGCTATTGTGTGTTCTAGTATGATAGCTCGATGTTTTCAAAGCGTGAGTTTTCCTATCTTGCCAATAGTTGAAAACAAAAATAAAGAACGTGTTAAATTACGCAAAAGAAATTTCAGGTTATTTACCCCCACTGACTTTGATTACTCACCTTATTTTAAAGTAATTAAATTCCCTAATATGCCCTTAACAAGTAATGCAAGTTATCGAGATTTACCTTGGGATAAAGACGATCACCACCAACACAACTAGAATTTATAGACTTATATTAAGTGATCATTTACTAAAATAAACAAATGGATTACACTTATTTAAATATAGAGCGATCGCTCGTTTTTACTGATCGTAAATACCCCTCATAATTTTATTAAAGTGGGGGTATGTTTTTATACTAGTTTTAAGTTTTAACAAAAATTAAACCTAAATTAGGAGAGCATCATGCTTTGGTTATTACTTCTTATCATTATTATCGGTGTTATTGGATATATACGGCTGCCACTGAAATTTGGCACAGTAATGATTGCTGCTTGGCTAATAATTAGCGCATTTTCAGGCACCTTAAGTAGCTGGATGTGGTTTATTTGGTTACCAGCGTTAGCGATATTAGCGCTAATCAACATTCCAGTGCTACGACAGAATTTAGTCAGTAGACCAGCAATGAAATTACTCAAAGCAAATCTGCCTAAAATTTCTAAAACCGAACAAGAAGCTTTAGATGGCGGTAACGTCTGGTGGGATGCTGAATTATTTTCAGGCAAACCTAACTGGAGCAGACTCAGAGATATTTCTCTCACAACTTTTACTCCAGAAGAACAAGCATTTCTTGATGGTCCTGTCGAAGAATTATGCGGCATGTTAGACGATTGGAAAATCACCCATGAAATGCTCGATTTGCCTCCTGAAGTATGGGAATTCATAAAAGATAATAAATTTTTAGGGATGATCATTCCACAAAAATATGGTGGGTTAGGTTTCTCAGCACACGCACATTCAGAAGTGGTAATGAAAATTTCTGGCAGGAGTATCACTGCTGGTGTGACCATTATGGTGCCTAATTCGCTTGGCCCTGGTGAGTTATTAATAAAGTATGGCACCAAAGAACAGCAAGACCATTATTTACCAAGACTTGCAGTGGGCGATGAAATCCCTTGTTTTGCTCTTACTGGCCCAGAAGCTGGCAGTGATGCTGGTGCAATTCCTGATAATGGTATCGTTTGTAAAGCAGATTTCAATGGCGAAAAAGATGTACTCGGGGTTCGCTTAAATTGGGAGAAGCGCTATATCACGCTCTCACCTGTTGCCACCCTACTCGGCTTAGCTTTTCAACTTTATGATCCAGATAATTTACTTAGCGATGATATTGAACGTGATGGCGATCACATCGGAATTACCGTTGCTCTAATCCCAACGGATACCGCCGGCATTGATATTGGCAAACGTCACTTTACTTTAAATGCTACCTTCATGAATGGTCCTAACTGGGGTAAAGATGTCTTTATACCGATGGATTACCTTATCGGTGGCGTTGAAAAAGCGGGTATGGGTTGGAAAATGTTGGTGGAATGTTTAGGCGAAGGTCGTGGTATTTCACTACCCGCACAATCAACAGGTGCAGCTAAATTAGCCAGTCGCTACACCGGTGCCTATGCTCGTGTGCGTAAGCAATTTGGTGTATCTATCGGACATTTTGAAGGTATCGAAGAGCCATTAGCAAACATCCTTGGTAATACCTATTTGATGGATGCAGCACGCCGACTAACCACTACCGCTTTAGATCAAGGTCAGCGTCCTGCAGTAGTAACCGCATTACTCAAATATCAAATGACAGAAAGAATGCGAGACGTCATTAATAATGCGATGGATATCCAAGGTGGTTCTGGTATTTGTCTTGGCCCATCTAACTTCATAGGTCGCGGTTATCAAGCAGTGCCAATAGCAATTACCGTTGAAGGCGCCAATATTTTAACGCGCTCATTAATTGTATTTGGGCAAGGTTCTATTCGCTGCCATCCTTATCTGTTAGATATTATGAAAGCGACTCAAGAAGGTGATTTGAAGACTTTAGATAAGACTTTATTTAGTCATATCGGTTTTGTGGTTAGTAATTTATCGAGGAGTGTGTGGTTCGGTTTAACTAATGCGATCTTTGAAGTCCCTGGAACCCCTTGTACACGAAAATATTATCGTCGTTTAATCCGTTTAAGTGCGGGCTTTGCGCTACTTACAGATTATGCATTATTGACTCTCGGTGGCAATTTGAAACGTAAGGAACGGTTATCAGGTAGATTTGCTGATGTGCTTGCAAATATGTATATGTGTTCGGCGGCGTTAAAGCATTTTGAAGATCAAGGTGAACCTGAAGCTGATTTACCGCTACTAGATTATGCTTGCCAGTCATCGATGCATGATGCTCAACAGGCGATGTTAGCACTATTTTATAATCTTCCTTTTCAGATTTTTGCGAAAACATTACGCGTATTGATGTTCCCTTTCGGTAAACCTTTCTCACCACCTTCAGATGAACTAATTCATAAAGTGGCAAGATTAGGGTTAGAACCTTCACCGACCAGAGATCGCTTAACCGAAGGTTGTTATATCAGCACTGATCCTAATGATGCTGTTGGTAGAATCGAACATGCGTTTAATTTAGCCGTTAAAGCTGAAGATCTTGAATACAAATTCAAGAAGCTTAATAAGGCCGATAAATTAGACGCCATTACACATGCTACACGAATCGTTGAGGCTGTTAAAAAAGAACTCATCAGCAAAGAAGAAGGACAGCAGTTAGAAGAATTATATGCAGCGACGCTAGAAGCGATTCGTGTAGACCACTTTAGTAAAGAGGAATTAATCCGTGGCCAAAAGTAATACCCAAAAACCAATGACTAGAGATGTTTACCTAGTCGATGGTGCTCGTACACCCTTCTTAAAAGCACGAGGAAAGCCAGGCTTGTTTAGTGCTATCGAACTAGCGCTGGGTGCAAGTAAACCCTTAATGCTAAGACAGCCTTTTGAAGCATCAGATCTTGATGAAGTCATTTACGGTTGCATGATGCCAAGCGAAGATGAAGCAAATATTGCTCGAGTGCTTGCTTTGAGAATCGGTGGTGGTGACAAATTGACTGCATATACCGTACAGCGTAACTGTGCATCAGGAATGCAAGCAGTTGATAATGCAGTTAGAAATATCTCTCACGGTTATGCTGATTTAATTATGGCAGGTGGTGTTGACTCCATGAGTCGTGCACCTTTATTACTCAATAGTGACATGACACATTGGCTTTCTGGTTTTTATGGAGCAAAAACATTCGGCGCAAAAGTTAAGGCTATAAGTAAATTAAGAGGACCTTTCTTTGCTCCTGTTATTGCTTTAATGCGTGGTTTAACCGATCCGGTTGTTGGTCTCAACATGGGACAAACTGCTGAAAACCTTGCTTATCGTTTCAATATAAGCCGAACAGAAATGGACCAATATTCTGTAGACAGTCATTTGCGTTTAACTGCAGCAATGAAAGCAGGACATCTCGATGAGATCGAACCACTCTATGACGATAAGGGTAATGTTTACAACGAAGATGACGGTGTTCGCCCAGACAGTTCAGTAGAGAAGCTAGCCAAACTAAAGCCATTTTTCGATAAGCCTTACGGTAAAGTTACTCCAGCGAATAGCTCACAAATCACCGATGGCGCGACCAGCTTAATTATTGCAAGTGAAGACGCCATAAAGAAACATGGTTTAACGCCAATTGCTAAATTAAATGCGGCTCAATGGGCCGGTTTGAGCCCTGCTGAGATGGGTTTAGGTCCTGCACATGCTATTTCTAAAACACTTGAAGAACATAAACTAACCCAGAAAAATATCGATTACTGGGAGATCAATGAAGCCTTTGCCGCACAAGTACAAGCCTGTGTATTGGCGCTTAATGATGCAGATTATTGTAAAAACGAATTAGGTTTATCAAAAACAGTGGGGCAAATTCCTGAAGATCGTTTGAATGTTGATGGAGGTGCTGTGTCTTTAGGCCATCCCGTTGGCACCAGCGGCGCACGTATCATTTTACATTTAGCAAATACACTGCAACGTGAAAATGCTAAGAAAGGTATCGCATCACTTTGTATTGGTGGTGGTCAAGGTGGTTCAATGTTGGTGGAGGCACCATGAGTAAGAATTTAATAACAGCTAATTTACTGAGCGAAGAATATCAACACTTTTCGTTAACCGTAGAAGATGACATTGCGTGGTTAAGTATCGATGTTAAAGATGAAGGCGCAAATGTAATAAGTCCTGATGTCGTCACTGAGCTTGATAATGCCTGTGATGAAATTGCTAAACTAAGCGTTAAAGGAATGATCCTGTTATCAGGTAAATCCAGTGGTTTTATTGCTGGTGCTGATGTTAAGAAGTTTCGTGAGCTTACTGACCCTGAAGAAGCTCGAGTATTTATCAAAGCTGGACATGATGCCTGTCAGAAACTTGAAGACTTAAAGATGCCAACCGTGGCAATGGTCGAAGGCTTTTGTATGGGTGGTGGTTTAGAAATAGCCCTGTCTTGTGACTATATTATAGTTGACGACTCCCCTTCAACAAAACTATCACTCCCTGAAGTAAATTTAGGTATTCATCCTGGTTTCGGTGGAACGGTTCGTTCGATAAGGCGTATCGGCGTCATGAAAGCGATGCCAATAATGCTGACTGGTAAAAATATATTACCTCGCCAAGCGAAAAAGATGGGCTTGGTTGATATGTGCGTACCGTTAAGACAACTGAAAAGTAGCGCTATTCAAATAGTTTTGCGTAAACCAACCAAAAAGCAAGCTCCTAAAAGCTCTAAACTATTAGAACTTAAACCAATGCGAACCATTATTGCGATGCAAATGCGCAAGCAGGTTGCTTCTAAAGCCAAGCAAGAGCATTACCCTGCTCCTTATGCTCTGATCAACCTTTGGGAAGCCAACGGCAGCGCTAGTGACGAGATGTATGCGGCTGAGGCTGAATCAGTACTGCAATTAGGTATGACTGATACTGCAAGAAATCTAGCGCGAGTATTCTTCTTACAAAATCGTTTAAAAGCATTAGGTGACAAATCCTTATTCACGCCAAAACATGTACATGTAATCGGTGGCGGTGTAATGGGTGGCGATATTGCGGCATGGTGCGCGATGCAAGGCATGAAAGTTACTATTCAAGATCTAAGCGCTGATGCTCTAGGCCGAGTAATGGGTAGAGCGATGACTGGTTTTAAACGTCGTTACCGCAAAGACACGTTTCGTATCATGCAGGCTAAAGATAATTTAACACCTGATCTTAATGGCCACGGAATAGCTTCAGCAGATGTGATTATTGAGGCTATCTATGAAAATCTTGAAGCAAAGCAATCCATTTTTAAAGATGTAGAAGCTAAAGCCAAACCAGATGCAATCATCGCCACCAATACCTCAAGTATTCAACTAAGTGATATTGCTAAGGTAATGAAAAAGCCTCAGCGTTTAGTAGGATTACATTTCTTTAATCCAGTATTTAAAATGCCTTTATTAGAGATTGTCTATACACCAAAGAAGACTAATGTGACTGTTATAAAGCAAGCACAGTCTTTTGGCGCTCATATTGGCAAACTACCATTACCTGTTAAAAGCTCGCCAGGTTTCTTAATCAATCGTATTTTAATGCCCTACATATTGGAAGGCGTTACAGCTCAGCAAGAAGGTATTCCCGTAGCTGTAGTTGACAAAGCTGCTGTCGATTATGGCATGCCAATGGGTCCCTTAGAATTGGCTGACACGGTAGGTTTAGATATCTGCCTAAATGTTGGAAAGATCTTAGCTGATACAGTTGGTGTAACACTTCCGACTGCACTTGATAGTGAAGTTGCCGCAGGAAAACTAGGCAAGAAGTCTGGCGAAGGTTTCTACCAATGGAAAAACGGTAAGAAGCAAGATTCTAGTAAAAATGACTGGAACGGTGATATTCAACAGTTACAAGATCGTCTCATTGAAAAACTCACCAACGAGTCTCAAAAGTGTTTGGATGAAGGTATCGTCGAAGATGCTGATTTATTAGATGCTGGTGTGATTTTTGGTACTGGTTTCGCGCCATTTAGAGGCGGACCAATGAATGCAGTTACTGAATCTGATTAATATCTAGAAACAGGCAAAAAGGTGGGGGGTGTCTTTTAAAGTCTCCCTCTACTAATAAAGCAATGATTTCGCTCTGTTATATAGGGAACCTTGCGCCAAGTGTGTTTTATCTTCATCTTTAGTCTCTACTTGAATCACAACTTGAAACAAGCCATTAACTAACATCGCCATTTTCTCGTAATCCAATCGGTCCGTTAGTTGAACACTAGACCTCTCTATTTTTACTCTTCCATATCCTTTGTAATTAGATTTATCGCTAATCAATACCGCTGGATAACCTTGATTCCAATAACTTACATGATCACTAGACTGTCTTTTATTAAAAGTCTCTAGAAGGTTATGTGTATTTAGAGATAATGAGGAATTGCTATTAAAGCCTTTTTTCAATTCTCTAATATTACTAAAGTCTTGCAGGCGACCTACAAGATTAATAGTGTCGTCTTCTTGCGGATATAAAAAATCCATAAACTTATAAGGATGAACCTGTTCATTATTTTGAAGCTTAAGCTGGCCAACACTGTCCAAGGAAACCATTAAACGAACATTTTTATTATTATTCTTTAATGAACTTGCATGGAAGTAACTACCCGTATTAACCATATTATCTGTTTGATTAAGTGATAAGGGATAGGCAACCAAAACAACTCCAATTTTAAGCTTATTACTATTTTCTGCCAAATTCCGCGCTAACTCGATTAAAGTAGCCACCCCACTGGCGTTACCCTCGGTATCAATAGAATCATCTTCCGCATCGTAATGCGCCCCTACAACATACAACTCTTCGGTATCAGGTCCAAGCTTTAAGAAGACATTATAGTATTGTTGAGAAATAGTATTAATGGTTTGATATTCTGGTGATCCTACACTTGAGAACTGTCGGTATATATAGTCTGCGGTATTATTCAAATTACCCGAATCAAGCGTCCTTGGAGCATATCCACCTGTTAGTAATTGCACGTGTTTTTTTAACTCTTGAGTATCCACGCTAGAGGTTGAGCTTGAATATTCATTAATAAAAACAGGCTGTGTAGTAATAAACCATAAAAATAGAGTCGCACCACAAAATGCTATTAGCCAATCAATTAGCTTGCGGATTAAACGACTAGAAAGGGATTGAGACATTCACACATTAGACTGGATAGTTAATATCCCAATATCTCACAACTATAAATTGCCACAATAAGAATGCGCTTGAAAGGCTTAACTAAGCTGATTAGTGAGAATATAAAAAACTATTCGTTAATAAAAATAGTTAAGGATCAGTTAGTGAGAAAATAGGCTAAAAAAAGGAAGGTCTTTTAAAGCCTTATTATTGATTTAAGAATTTGAGACTTATTTTGAGAATAAATAAGATACTCCCTTCATTTTATAGATTTTATGTAGCTACTCTTTACCATTCTTGCTATTTCTCTATGAGAGATATTGTTTAACTTTGTTCAGTTAAAATAATCCACCCTTTCTGCTACTCCTCGCTTAGCTCAAACTTTGCCTTCCCAAAGTTCTGTTGGCACTTCTTAGTTATTTCATGAGTAAATTAAAATTCTATACAAAATAACAAATAATTCAGACACAAAAAAACCAGCTTATAGCTGGTTTTAATGGAATATAAACTGAGTTTACATTGCTTGTATTCTAGCGTTCAAACGGCTCTTACTTCGAGCAGCTTTGTTTTTATGCATGATGCCTTTAGAAACGCTTGAATCAATTTCAGGAACTGCGATCTTATAAGCTTCAGAAGCAGCAGCTTTATCACCTGCTTCGATTGCATAAACTACTGTTTTAACTGTAGTACGCATACCCGAACGAATGTGTTTATTATGTTGACGTTTAGCTTCAGATTGACGTGCACGTTTCTTAGCTGATGTTATATTTGGCAAGGTACTTCTCCCACAAGGGCATTTAAAAACAAGGCGGGTATTATGCTGAATTTATAATTCAACAGCAACACTTTTTAAGTCTATTTTATAAAATAGTTTAAGTAGATAAAAACTAGGCTATTTGCTTTTCTGATTGTTTCTCAACAGAATGATTTTGGCCCTTTTCTGCTTGAATATCTAAGCGTGAAAAAAGCATCTGATCATCAGATTCTTCAGGGTTATCGGTAGTCAATAAACGATCACCATAGAACATCGAATTAGCGCCCGCAAAGAAACAAAGGGCTTGCATTTCATCATTCATCTCGGCTCTGCCTGCTGATAAACGAACGTACGACTGAGGCATAAGAATTCTGGCTACTGCGATTGTACGAATGAACTCAAAAGGGTCAAGTTTATCGATACCATCAAGAGGTGTACCTTTAACTTGAACTAAGTCATTAATAGGAACTGATTCTGGTGCTTTAGGTAAATTAGCAAGTTCTTGCAATAAGCGAGCGCGATCACGTCGCGTTTCACCCATACCCAAAATTCCACCAGAACAGACATTGATACCAGCATCACGTACGTGTGAGAGAGTATTTAGGCGATCTTGATAGGTGCGTGTAGAAATAACAGTACCGTAGAATTCAGGTGAAGTGTCAAGGTTATGATTATAGTAATCTAATCCGACTTCTTTGAGTTTTTTTGCTTGAGCCTCTTCAAGCATTCCCAAAGTAACACATGTTTCCATACCCATGCCTTTGACTGCTGTAATCATATCAATAACTTTATCGAGACTTTTGTCGGTAGGATTACGCCATGCTGCACCCATGCAAAAACGGGTAGCGCCATTGTCTTTTGCTTCAGTTGCCGCTTGGATAACTTCGCTAAGCTCTAATAAACGTTCACGTTCTAGACCAGTATCATTTTTAGAACTCTGTGAACAATAAGAGCAGTCTTCAGGACAAGCACCCGTCTTAATACTAAGCAAAGTACTGATTTGAACTTCATTTGGATTAAAGTTTTCTCTATGAAGAGAATGCGCTTTGAATATCAAGTCATTAAATGGCAAATTAAACAATGACTCTATCTCATCTGTTTTCCAATCGTTACGTAGCACACTCATTATAATCCTATTCCTTTAACGCTTAAATTCACGAACCGATAGTGTATGAGATTATCAGTAAGAGTCAATCATACTGATTCAATACAATCATTAAAACAACTACATTTATCATTTTATGAATGAAATATGGAACTGTATAGCCTCATAGCATTTCAAAACATTTTTTTGGATCTAAAGTGCTAACAAAGTTATTCAATAGTTGATTTGTAACTAGAATATGAAAGACAAACTATTTAAATCACTCGCACTTGTTATACAAATGTATATCTATAAATAACAAGCAAAAAAAAGCCGAGAAATAATCTCGGCTTTAAATATAACTAACTGATTTAACCAGCAACAGCATCAACTTCTGGTCTATCTACAAACTCGATGTAAGCCATAGGAGCATTATCACCTGCTCTATAACCACATCTGATAATTCTTGTATAACCACCAGCACGTTCTTTGTAACGCGGGCCAAGCTCTTTAAACAATATACCAACACACTCATCATCACGTAAACGTGCAAATGCAGTACGACGGTTATGCACAGAATCAATTTTTGCACGAGTAACTAATGGCTCGGCAACGCGACGTAATTCTTTTGCTTTTGCAACTGTAGTTTTAATTGCACCATGCTTAATTAATGCAGTAGATAAACTCTGCAATGTCGCTTTACGATGACTACTGTTACGGCTAAGTTGTCTGCCTATTTTATGATGACGCATTTTTGTAAACCTTGTATTTAATTCTATTCAGTTGAAATTATTCTTTGTGTTAAAGAAAGTATCAACCAACTCTTAGATCTTTTGTTTCAATAGAAGCTGGAGGCCAGTTTTCTAGACGTGCGCCAAGCGTTAAGCCATGAGAAGCTAATATATCTTTAATCTCAGTTAATGATTTCTTTCCAAGATTAGGAGTCTTCAACAACTCAACTTCAGTTTTCTGAACTAGATCACCAATATAATAAACTTGCTCTGC
>JBALXO010000013.1:39359-52094 GCA_036960615.1 Cocleimonas sp.
TCAACATCATGATCAAGTTGTATATCGCCTGCAGTAATTACTCCAGGACCCTTCTTGCGTAACTCTAAAGTAACTTCTTCCTTAGTATTTAAGCGAAAAGCTAACTTCTTTAGATTAAGAAGGATATCAACTACGTCTTCTTGAACACCATCTAAAGCAGTGTATTCATGATCAACACCAGTAATTTTTACTTCTGTCACAGCACAACCTGGAACTGAAGAAAGTAGGATTCTGCGTAAAGCATTACCCAAAGTATGACCAAACCCTCTTTCGAGAGGTTCTAAAACTATTTTAGACGTGTGATTACCTAGGTCTTTGACCTGGATATTACGCGGCTTTAGTAAATCTGTTGATTTAGACAAAATGTAAACCTCAAAAATTCGGTAAGTAAACTGTAAAAGTTTACTTAGAGTAAAGTTCTACGATTAGAGATTCATTGATCTCTGCTGGCAGTTCTTCACGCTCTGGGGCAGCTTTAAAAGTACCCTCAAGTTTCTTAACATCAACTTCTAACCACTCAGGTATTCCAACTTGCTCAGCAACTGAAACAGCATCCTGAATTCTAGATTGTTGTTTTGATTTTTCACGTACAGAAACAATATCACCAGCCTTAACTTGATAAGATGGAATATTAACTGATTTACCGTTAACCATAATAGATTTATGGCTTACGAGCTGACGTGCTTCTGCACGTGTAGATCCGTAACCCATTCGGTAAGCTACATTATCCAAACGACACTCTAAAAGCTGAAGTAGGTTTTCACCTGTAGAGCCTTTTTGACGAACCGCTTCTTTAAAGTAGTTTCTGAATTGCTTTTCAAGAACACCGTAAATACGACGAACTTTTTGCTTTTCACGTAACTGAATTCCGTAATCAGATAGACGAGTACGACGTTCACCATGAACACCAGGTACTTTCTCAAGATTACATTTATTTTCGAGTGCGCGACCACGTCCTTTTAAGTAAAGATCAGTACCTTCACGACGCATTAACTTACACTTTGGTCCTATATATCTGGCCATAATAATTCTCCGACTACACTCGACGCTTTTTAGGTGGACGACAACCATTATGAGGAATAGGCGTAACATCAATAATGTTAGTGATTTTATAACCTATGTTATTTAAAGCACGTACAGCTGATTCACGACCTGGGCCTGGACCTTTAACATGTACGTCTAGATTTTTTAGACCGTATTGCTTTGCAGCTTCACCTGCAGACTCTGCCGCAACCTGTGCAGCAAATGGAGTACTTTTACGCGAACCACGAAAACCTGAACCACCAGCTGTTGCCCATGAAAGAGCATTACCTTGTCGGTCAGTAATCGTAATAATAGTATTGTTAAAAGACGCGTGAACGTGAGCAATACCGTCGCTTATCGACTTTTTAACTTTTTTACGCGATTTAGTGGCTGTTGCCATCTGCATTTACCTATTAGTTATATATTTACAATAATTCTAAACACTATTTACGAATTGGCTTACGTGGGCCTTTTCTAGTGCGAGCATTAGTTTTAGTACGTTGACCTCGCAATGGTAAACCACGACGATGACGAACTCCACGGAAACAACCAAGGTCCATGAGACTTTTGATATTCATAGAAACTTCGCGTCGCAAATCACCTTCAACAGTGAATTTAGCCACTTCTGCTCTAATACGCTCCACTTCATCTTCAGATAAAGCACTAATCTTTGTATTAGGTGCAACTTTCGCTCCAACACAAATATTAGCAGAACGTGTTCTTCCAATACCGTATATAGCTGTTAATGCTATAACCGTATGTTTGTTTACTGGGATATTTATACCCGCGATACGAGCCATCAGAACTCTCCAGACTGCTTTAAAAGGCGGGCAAGAATACCCGATAATAAAGTGTTAATCAATAAAAAAAACATATTAACCCTGACGCTGTTTATGACGTGGATCTGTACAGATAATACGTACAACTCCCTTACGTTTTACAACGCTACAATTACGACACATTTTTTTAACAGATGCACGAACCTTCATGAGTTAATCCTCTAAATTAAATCTATACCAAGCAAGAATTATTTATTCTTCTTGGGCTTTTTACCACCAGATTTGAAGTTTGCTTTCTTCATCAAGCCTTCATACTGATGTGACATCATATGTGATTGCACTTGAGCAATAAAGTCCATAACAACCACAACAATAATCAACAATGATGTACCACCAAAGTAAAATGGCACATTCCAACCTAAAATCAAAAACTCAGGTAACAAACAAACAAGGGTAATATAAATCGCACCAACTGCTGTTAGTCGAGTCATTACCCCATCAATATATTTAGCCGTCTCTTTGCCTGGACGAATACCAGGTATAAAGGCACCAGCCTTCTTTAAGTTATCAGCCGTTTCTCTAGAATTAAAAACTAAAGCCGTATAAAAGAAGGTAAAAAAGATAATAGCTAAAGCATAAAACAAAACATACAAAGGCTGACCAGGCTGTAACATCGTTACAAAATCTTGCAACCACTCAGAGCCATTAGCCTCTGAAGCCCATCTACCTAAACTGGATGGAAACAATATAATACTTGATGCAAAGATTGGTGGTATTACACCCGCCATATTCAACTTAAGTGGTAGATGGCTTGATTGACCCTGGGCCATTTTTCTACCTTGTTGACGATTTGCATAATTAACAGTTATTCGTCTTTGACCTCGTTCAACGAAGACAATAAACGCTGTCACCAATACCGCCATTGCCAGCAATATGATTATAAACGCTGAAGATAACTCACCATTTCTAGCAAGCTCTAGTGTGCCACCAATAGCTGTTGGTAAGCCTGCTACTATGCCAGCAAAAATTATCAATGAAATACCATTACCAATGCCACGCTCAGTAATTTGTTCACCAAGCCACATCAAAAACAGTGTTCCAGTTACAAGTGAAACAACAGTTGTAATTGTGAAACTTAAACCTGGATTAAGAGCGATAGTTTGACCACCACCTAAATCTTGACCACCAAGAGCCAAAGAAATACCAATACTTTGAAATAGAGCTAGGCCAACTGTACCGTAACGGGTGTACTGAGTAATTTTACGTTTACCAGATTCACCTTCTTTCTTTAACTGCTGTAAGGTAGGTATTACGTGAGTCATCAACTGCACGATGATAGAAGCAGATATATAAGGCATTATTCCTAATGCAAAAACACTTAAGCGTTGCAGAGCCCCACCAGAGAACATATTAAAGACACCTAAAATGGTACCCGTATTCTGATCAAAGAACTGCTGTAATGCCGCAGGATTAACACCTGGAATTGGAATGAATGTTCCTATTCTATAAACAATTAAAGCGAAAAAAACAAAGGCAAGCCTTTGTTTTATTTCTGCGATATTGCCCATACCTGAAAGCATACCTGTAGCGTTAGTTTTGGCCACTCTATAAGTCTCTTAGTCTTCTATTTTTCCGCCAGCGGCTTCAATAGCCTCTCGCGCACCTTTACTTACTTTAATACCCTTTAAGTTGATAGCTTTATCAACTGATCCAGATAACATAACTTTTACATGTAATGTATTTTTAGTAACTACATTAGCAGATTTAAGTATTTCAAGATTGATTACGTCAGCTTCCAAGGCATTTAGCTCGCTCAGACGAACTTCTGAACTCACTCGGCCAATACGTGAAGTAAAACCAACTTTAGGCAGACGACGTTGAAGTGGCATTTGACCACCCTCAAAACCTACTTTAGTAAATCCTCCAGATCTAGCTTTCTGACCTTTATGACCTCTGCCACAAGTTTTACCCCAGCCACAACCTATTCCACGACCTACACGTTTACGGTCAGTAGTACTCCCAAGAGCAGGTTTCATCGTATTCAGTTTCATTTTTAAACTTCCTCAACATGAAGCATGTATGAAATTTTATTAATCATGCCACGATTCTCAGGAGTATCTGTAACCATTACACTATTGTGTATCTTACGAATACCAAGACCTCGAGCACATGACTTATGAGCTTGTAAACGTCTATTCAAACTGCGATAAAGAGTCACTTTTAATTGTTTACCAGATGCCATGATTAACCTCTAATTTCTTCTACTGTTTTACCACGCTTAGCAGCAATAAGTTCTGGAGAATTCATATCCGCAAGACCTTTGATTGTAGCGCGTACAACATTTATAGGGTTACGAGAACCAACACATTTAGCTAAAACATTCTTTACGCCAACAACTTCAAATACAGCTCTCATCGCACCACCGGCAATAATACCAGTACCTTCAGATGCAGGCTTCATGAATACATGAGCGGCACCATGTCGTGCATTGATTTCATACTGCAAAGTATCATCAACTAGCGCTACATTAACAATATTCTTTCTCGCCTTTTCCATTGCCTTTTGAATAGCAACAGGAACTTCACGAGCTTTGCCGTATCCGAAACCAATTTTACCGTTACCATCGCCAACAACTGCCAATGCTGTAAAGCCGAACACGCGTCCACCTTTTACAACTTTTGCAACACGATTTACGTGTACTAATTTCTCTTGAAGACCATCTGTTGCCTTCTCTGTATTATCTGATCTAGCCATTACTTATAACCTTTAGAACTGTAATCCCGCTTCACGCGCAGCATCTGCTAACGCCTTAACACGACCATGATACTTAAATCCTGAACGATCAAACGCAACAGATTTAATTCCTTTTTCTTGAGCACGCTCAGCAACCAATTTACCAATTGCAGCAGCAGCTTCAGCATTACCTGTATAAGTAAGACTGTCACGCATAGATTTCTCTACAGTTGAAGCAGATGCAATAATAACATTCTCATCACCTGCAATAATCTGTGCATATATATGCCTAGAACTACGATAAATTGAAAGTCGGGTAGCGCCCAGCTCACGCATTTTCATACGTGATCGCTTTCCTCTACGAACTCTGGCTAGTCTCTTACTCATCTTTATACTACCTTATGTTTTCTTAGCTTCTTTGCGGATGATACGTTCACCAGCATATTTAACACCTTTACCCTTGTAAGGTTCAGGTGGTCTATAGGCACGAATTTCAGCTGCCGTTTGACCAATAACTTGCTTATCAATACCACGCAATATAATTTCTGTATTACTAGGTGTTTCAACTGTTACACCTTCTGGGATATCATGAACTACAGGATGAGAGAAACCTAAAGTAAGGTTTAGCTTATTTCCTTGAGCCTGAGCACGGTAACCAACGCCAACCAATTCTAACTTCTTTTCAAAACCTTCATGAACACCAATAACCATATTGTTGGCAAGTGCTCTCATAGTTCCAGCCATTGCCCAATGCTTGGTATTCTTTTCATTCTTTGGCTTAACTATCAATGAATTATCTTCATTAGAGATAACCACATCAGAATTGATAGTATAATCAAAGGATCCTTTTGAGCCTTTGATATTTATATTTTGACCGTTAATTACAGCTTCAACTCCAGAAGGTAATTCAACAGGCATTTTTGCTATTCTTGACATATCAGATACCGCTTATTCGACAACACAAAGTACTTCACCACCATGGCCTTCAGCCTTGGCAATACGACCACTCATGACGCCTCTTGAAGTTGATACAATCGACACTCCAAGTCCAGACATAACATCAGGAAGATCATCTTTACCACGAAAGATACGTAGTCCCGGTCGACTAATTCTTTTCAAAGTCCTAATTACTGGTGCACCTTGATAATACTTAAGGGCAACAGATGTGAAAGGTTTACCGTCAACATCAGTCGTCTCATATCCAGAAATATAACCTTCTGAATTTAATACGTCTAAAATTGCCGATTTTTTATTTGAAGCAGAAAAACTAACACTAGCTTTATTAGCACGTTGTCCGTTTCTAATACGCGTTAACATATCTGCTATAGGATCACTCATACTCATGATACGTACTCCTTACCAACTTGCCTTAGTCAAACCTGGAAGATCACCTTCCATAGCAGACTCTCTTAATTTATTTCTACAAAGACCAAACTTGCTATAAACACCGTGTGGTCTACCAGTAATAACACAACGATTACGCTGTCTTACACTTGAACTATTACGTGGAAGCTTTTGCAATGAATCCGTTGCAGCCATAACTTCTTCAAAACTACTCTTTGGAGAACGAATAATTTCTTTTAAAGCCGCTCTTTTCTTCGCAAATTTCTCAACCATTAATGTGCGTTTCTTTTCACGAGCTATCATTGATTTCTTAGCCATAGTTCAAACTATCCTATTATTTTTTCTTGAATGGGAAGTTAAAAGCTTCTAATAAAGCTTTACCTTCTTCATCTGTTTTTGCAGTAGTGGTAATTGCTATATCTAGACCACGCAACTTATCAATCTTGTCATAGTCAATTTCCGGGAAAATGATTTGCTCATTAAAACCCATACTATAGTTACCACGACCATCAAAAGAGCGTGGATTCATACCACGGAAATCTCTAACACGAGGGATAGATATATTTATAAGTCTATCCAAAAATTCATACATATGATGACGGCGTAAATTAACCTTACAACCAATCGGCCAATTATCACGAATTTTAAACCCAGCAATAGATTTGCGAGACAACGTTACAACTGGCTTTTGACCACCAATTTTCGTCATATCTGCAACAGCATGCTCAACAATTTTCTTATCACCAACTGCATCACCTAATCCCATATTTAATGAAATCATAGTAATTTTAGGGACTTCCATAACGTTCTTATAAGAGAATTTTTCAGTTAATTCCTGAACCACTTTATCTTGATAAAAACTTTGTAATCTAGACATCTTAATACCTTTAAATAATCTTAATCTTAAAAGATTAACTTACAGTTTCGCCATTAGACTTAAAAAAGCGAACTTTATCGCCATTCTCTAATACTTTAATCCCAACTCTATCGCCTTTGTTAGTAGTAGGATTCACTAGCATTACATTTGACGCATCGACTGGCATTTCTTTATCGATAATTCCACCAGGGATACCTGCTTGAGGATTTCCTTTCTGATGCTTCTTAGCAATATTCATGCCTTGAATTAACAACTTACCGTTAGTGAGAACCTGGGTAACGCTACCCATACGGCCTTTGTCTTTACCAGCGATGACAACTACTTGATCGTTTTTAACTATTTTATTCATGACTTACCTTACAAAACCTCTGGTGCCAAAGAGATAATCTTCATAAAATTCTTATCACGAAGCTCACGTGTCACAGGGCCAAAAATACGAGTACCAATTGGCTCAAGCTTTGCATTCAATAGAACAGCTGAATTTTTATCAAAGCGTATTGTAGAACCATCTTTTCGGCGAACACCTTTAGCAGTTCTAACAACTACCGCAGTATATACATCACCTTTTTTTACTTTTCCGCGAGGAATAGCTTCTTTAATACTGACTTTAATAATATCGCCAATACCTGCATAGCGACGATGTGAACCACCAAGTACTTTTATACACTGTACTCGACGAGCTCCACTATTATCAGCTATATCTAATTGTGTTTGCATCTGAATCATTTTATTACACCAAAATAAACAACTTATTGATAACGTCTTATGACGCAGCTTTTTCCAGGACTTTTATTAACGCCCAGCATTTAGTTTTAGACAGAGGACGACACTCCTGAATAACTACTGTATCACCAATATTGCACTCATTATTAGCATCATGCGCGTGGTATTTAGTTGAACGACGCATAAACTTTCCATATAAAGGATGTTTAACTTTACGCTCACCTAATACAACAATACTTTTGTCCATCTTGTTACTAACAACTTTACCAGTAACTCCATGTTCAACTTTGTTTGCATCTGACATATTACTCACCTGAACCTGTTGATTGCATCTCATTAATAACTGTTTTAATGCGAGCAATCTTTCTGCGCACTTTTTTCATCTCTGAAGGACGAGTTAATTGACCAGTCGCTCTTTGCATGCGAAAGACAAACTGCTCTTTTAAACTTTCCAGCAATTCTGCTGAGAGCTCGTCAGTATTTTTCTGACGTAATTCACTTGCTTTCATTACATTACCGTCCTAGTGACAAACACCGTCTTAATCGGAAGTTTGGCTGCAGCCAAAGCAAAAGCTTCACGAGCTAATTCTTCAGAAACACCTTCCATTTCATATAAAACACGTCCGGGTTGAATCAGACAAACCCAATATTCAACGTTACCTTTACCTTTACCCATTCTTACTTCTAATGGCTTACTAGTAATAGGCTTGTCTGGAAAGACGCGAATCCATATCTTTCCACCACGCTTAATATGACGAGTCATCGCTCTACGAGCTGCTTCGATTTGACGAGCCGTTAAACGACCTCGACCGACAGCTTTTAAGCCGTACTCACCGAAACTTACCTTACTTCCAGTTGTAGCAAGACCGCGATTACGACCTTTAAACTGCTTCCGGAATTTTGTTCTTTTAGGCTGTAACATCTCAGACCTCTATCTCTTCTTCTTGCCATTCTGGCTAGCAGAATTTGATTGTTTTTGCTCTAGATCGAAAACATCACCTTTATAGATCCAGACCTTGATACCAATTACACCATACGTTGTATGAGCTTTAGCAGTTGAGTAGTCAATATCAGCACGCATGGTGTGAAGTGGCACTCTGCCTTCTCTATACCATTCTGTACGAGCTATATCAGCTCCATTCAAACGACCACCACAACTAATTTTAATACCCAATGCACCTAAGCGCATCGCATTACCCACTGAACGCTTCATAGCGCGGCGGAACATAATACGTCTTTCCAGCTGATTAGCAATACTTTCTGCAACTAATTTTGCATCTAGTTCTGGCTTGCGAATCTCTTCAATATTAACTTTAACGTTATTTGGATGAAGACCCATCATTTTAGCTGTTTCGTTTCTAAGACGCTCAATATCCTCGCCTTTTTTACCGATAACAACACCAGGTCTAGCAGTATGTATTGTAACGAATGCAGACTTTGCAGGCCGTTCAATTTGAATACGACTAACCGAAGCATGCTTAAGAGATTTTTCAATCGAAGCTCTTACCTCAAGGTCCTTATGCAAAAACTCAGCATATTCCCTACCTTCCGCATACCATTTAGAACGCCAATCTGCAGCTATTCCTAAACGGAAACCAACTGGATGTATCTTCTGTCCCATTATTCAACCTCACCATCGCCAACAACCAAAGTAATATGGCTTGTTCGCTTAAGTATTCTGTTAGCACGTCCTTTAGCACGTGCTCTAATACGCTTCATCGTTGGAGCCTGATCTACCATCACTTGAGTTATAGATAACTCATCGATATCAGCACCTTCGTTATGCTCTGCATTTGCAATCGCAGAATCTAAAATCTTCTTAACTATTGCAGCAGCTTTCTTTTGACTAAAGACAAGTGTCTCTAAGGCCTTTTCTACAGGCATACCGCGCACTTGATCAGCTACCAATCTAGCTTTCTGTGGCGAAATTCTTGCATACTTAAGTTTTGCTTTAACTTCCATTATAAAATCCTAACGCCTATTTTCTAGCAGCTTTATCAGCAACATGACCACGGAACATACGTGTAGGAGAAAATTCACCTAACTTATGACCAACCATATGCTCGTTTACCAACACAGGTACATGCTGACGACCATTATGAACAGCTATAGTAAGACCTACCATATCCGGAACGATCATTGAACGTCTCGACCATGTCTTTATAGGCTTACGATCTCCAGCACCCACAGCTTTAAAAACTTTTGTCATCAGATGATGATCTATGAATGGACCTTTTTTTAATGAACGTGGCACTTGTCTTACCTCTATTTCTTATTTCTACGGCGTACGATTAAGTTATCTGTACGCTTATTGCTTCTTGTCTTGTAACCCTTAGTTGGGGTACCCCATGGCGACACAGGATGACGACCACCAGAAGTTTTACCTTCACCACCACCATGCGGATGATCAACAGGGTTCATTACGACACCACGCACTGTAGGTCTGATACCTCTGTGACGACTCGCACCAGCTTTACCAAGCTTAATCAAACTATGCTCAGAATTACTTACTTCACCGATTGTAGCGCGACACACAGATAAGACTTTTCTCATCTCACCAGAACGCAATCTCAATGTTGAATAACGACCATCACGGGCGATCAATTGAGCAGATGTACCAGCACTTCTAGCTATTTGTGCACCCTTAGCAGGCTTCATTTCGATACAATGAATAACAGTACCAACTGGAATATCTATCAAAGGCAAACAATTACCAGCAGCAATAGATGCATCAGATCCAGACATAACCTTATCACCTGCTCTCAAACCCTTTGGAGCAATAATATAACGTCTTTCACCATCTGCATATTTTAACAATGCAATGTTAGCCGTACGATTGGGATCATATTCGATTGTTTCAACAACAGCCGGAATAGCATCCTTAAGACGTTTAAAGTCAATAATTCGATAGTGCTGCTTATGACCACCACCGATGTGACGAGTCGTAATACGACCGTTATTATTTCTTCCACCAGATTTACTTTTCTTTTCTAGTAGAGCCTTATGAGGTTTACCAGTATGTAAATCTTTATTTACAACTCTTACCTGATGACGACGACCAGGTGAGGTTGGCTTCATTTTAACAATTGACATAATTAAGCCTCTGCCTCAACGTTTAAGGTATGACCTTCAGCCAATCTAATATAGGCTTTTTTCCAATCTTTACGTTTACCCTGCTTCTTACCAAAGTTCTTAGCCTTGCCTTTAACGTTTACTGAACGAACATCAGCAACCTTAACCTCAAAGAGAACCTCAACAGCGTTTTTGATTTCACTTTTAGTCGCATTAGTTGCAACCTTAAAAACATGAATATTTGAGTCATTACCAGAAACAGTCTTTTCTGTAACATGCGGCCCAAATACAACCTGATATAGTCTTTCTTCTGACTTAGTTATCATGCCAACCACTCCTGAACTTTAGTAATTGCAGACGATGTAATAACAACACTATCATGCGAAACAAGACTCACAGGATTTAATGAAGAAACAGATAAATACTCACAATTTGGAATATTACGTGAAGACATCATTAAATTCTCATCACTTTCAGCGCTAACCAATAGTGCATTATTACCAACTTCCAAAGAAGATAATTTTGACAACATTGCTTTAGTCTTAGGCTCAGTGACACCAAAGTCATCAACAATAATCAATGACTCAGATCTAACCAACTCAGAAAAGATTGAGCGCATAGCTGATCTATACATCTTCTTATTAAGCTTCTTAGAGTAGTCGCGAGGTCTAGCAGCAAATGTAACTCCACCACTACGCCAAAGCGGCCCACGAGATGTACCCGCTCTAGCTCGACCTGTACCTTTTTGATTCCAAGGCTTAGCACCACCACCACGCACATCAGATCTGGTTTTTTGAGCTTTAGTACCTGCTCTTCCACCAGCCATGTATGTAACTACCGCTTGATGTACGAGCGTTTCGTTATATTCTTCAGCAAAAATCGCATCATCTAACTCAACGGCTTTTCCATCTGTATTTTTTAACTTCATGAGTCTTAACCTTTAACAGCGGTCTTAACAAGGATACTTCCACCACGCGAACCGGGGACTGCACCTTTGATTAACAATAAATTCTTTTCAGAATCAACACTTACAACAGTAAGATTCTGGGTAGTTTGTTTAACAGCACCCATATGGCCTGCCATTTTCTTACCTTTGAATACGCGACCCGGAGTTTGGTTCTGACCGATGGAACCAGGGGTTCTATGGTTTATAGAATTACCATGAGTAGCATCTTTACCAGCAAAGTTATAACGCTTTAATACACCAGCAAAACCTTTACCGATTGTAGTACCTGTTACATCAACTTTTTGACCAACTTCGAAGAGCTCTACAGTAAGCTCCGAGCCAACCTCATACTCTTCCACCGAATCTACACGAGATTCACGGGTAAAGCTTCCTGATTCAACTGATGCTTTTGCATAATGACCTGACTCAGGCTTATTAACTTTAGACGCTTTTTTAGCACCCACAGTTAGCTGAATAGCATTATATCCATCAGTCTCTACAGTCTTCAACTGAGAGATACGATTTGGCAACATTTCCAATACCGTAACTGGACTTGCAGTACCATCTTCATTGTATATCCGGGTCATTCCTACTTTAGAACCCAGCAGACTGATTGCCATTTGGCCACCTCATTTAAATCTACAATCCAACCATTCAAAACAGTTAGAACTATTAATTTTCTGGAAAAAATCGGCCCGAAACAAAGAGTGTCGAGCCGAAGAAAGGCGCGCATTATGCCAGATAAACTAGCGAAGGGAAATGTATTCTTTATCTTTTAATCTATTTATTTCTAAACAAAAACTAAAAAACTAAATAAAACTAAAATCCCTTTAATGCACTACTAAAGAAGCTTAATTTGAACATCTACACCTGTAGCAAGATCAAGCTTCATTAGAGCATCAACAGTACGATCAGTTGGCTCCACAATATCCATTAAACGCTTATGCGTTCTGATTTCATATTGATCACGCGCATCTTTATTTACATGAGGCGAAACTAAAATAGTAAAACGCTCTTTTCTAGTAGGTAAAGGAATTGGACCTTTAACTCTAGCACCAGTACGCTTTGCTGTTTCTACAATTTCGCCCGCAGAACGATCAATCAATTTATGATCGAAAGATTTCAAACGGATTCGGATTTTTTGACCTGACATATTTTATACTCTGTTAAGTATTATTCGATAATTTTAGCAACGACGCCCGCACCAACTGTGCGACCACCCTCACGGATTGCAAAAC
>JBALXO010000014.1:0-40609 GCA_036960615.1 Cocleimonas sp.
TCGTTGTTGGCGAAACGCAGTGGTTTAGATTTAAGCTCTGCGACTATCCGTAATGTGATGGCATCTTTAGAAGACAAAGGTTATATCCACGCACCACACACTTCTGCGGGTCGCGTTCCCACTTCACAAGGCTATCGCATGTTTGTTGATAGCTTGATTAATGTGACGCCTTTGGCGGCGCAAGAATGTGAATCATTGGAAGTTGAATTTGATCACACGTCTTCAAGTAATCTGATTCATTCCGCATCTAATATGTTATCGGGTTTAACCCAGTTAACAGGAATCGTAATGGCGCCACAAATGGATGCTAGAGCGATCCGCAGAATTGAATTTGTAAAGCTATCCGAATCCCAGGTATTAGTTGTGTTGGTGATGTCGAATAACGATATTGAAAACCGTATGATTCAAATGGATCGCGATGTTTCATCTTCAGAACTTCAGCAACGTAGTAATTATCTCAATCAAATTATCGTGGGCAAAGATCTGCAACAAGCGCGCAACTGTTTATTAGATGAAATGAAACAAGTTCGAGCTGATATGAATGAAATGATGTTGTCGGCGATTGATTTGGGCGAGCAAGCAATGTCAGGCATGTCAGATGATAATCATGAAGATTATGTCGTTGCGGGTCGCACTAATCTAATGGATTACGATGATTTATCCGATGTGGTTAAACTTCGTCAACTCTTCAATGCCTTCAATGAAAAACGCGATGTGCTGGGTTTATTGGATCGTTGTATGAATGCTGATGGTGTTCAGATTTTCATCGGTCGTGAATCAGGTCATGAAGTATTTGGTGATTGCAGCGTAGTAACTGCGCCTTATCGAATCGACGACACACACATCGGCGTATTGGGTGTTATTGGTCCGCAACGTATGCATTATGATCGGGTCATACCTGTGGTAGATATCACCGCAAAGTTGTTATCTGCGGCCTTAAACAAGTAGCAATTAGTACAACAACTAATAAATGATGAATAATCAGTAAAAATATCGCTTAAAACGTAATTTTTTCTTGAAAACATAAAAGACACCCCCCACCTTTTACGGCAATCTTAGTGTTGCTAGCTTTTCTTAATGCTGGTAGCTAAATTTTTTATAAAATATAGATAGAATTGGGTAATACACCATGAGTCAATCGAAAGACGACATTAACGACATCCTAGATGATGCTGAATTAAATAAATCAGTTGAAGGCGATGAAGCTGAAACAGCTGATCAAGCAGAAGGCCAAGTAGAAAACGATGCAGAAGTTAGCATCGAATCACTACAAGCTGATTTAGAAGCAGCAAATGCTAAAGCAGACGACAACTGGGACAAAGCATTACGCATTCAAGCGGAAATGGATAACCTACGAAAACGTTCTGAAAAACAAGTTGAAGATGCGCATAAATACGCAGTCAAGAAATTCGTTGAAGAGCTTTTGCCGGTCGCAGATAGTTTAGAAATGGGTTATGCGGTTGATGGCGAAGTTGAGCAAATTCGTGAAGGTATTGGCTTAACCATGAATGTCTTAAAAGCGGCGATGGAAAAGTTTTCAGTCGTGGCAGTTGATCCATTAGGTGAGAAATTTAATCCTGAGCTTCATCAAGCGATGGCAATGCAGCCTAGCGAAGAATACGAAAACGATCATGTTAGCGCAGTTATGCAAAAAGGCTATACCTTAAGCGGCAGATTAGTTCGTCCAGCCATGGTTATGATTGTTAAAAACTAAAGAGTTTTGTTTTGTAAAAGTGCTTTTAAGCGAGTGACCTATCTTTTATAAGGTTATTTTACTAAAAACCTTGATAAAAACACATAACACCACACATTAATTACAACACTGATTACAGCAGCCTGACTTTCAATAAAGATCAGATGCTGTAAGAAGATCTAAACATATTTAAAGAGAGAAAGATCATGGGAAAGATAATTGGAATTGACTTAGGAACAACAAACTCCTGTGTCGCGGTAATGGAAGGTGACAAGCCAAAAGTTATTGAAAATGCAGAAGGCGATCGTACAACTCCTTCAATCGTAGCATTTGCTAACGACGAAGTTTTAGTGGGTGCACCAGCAAAGCGTCAGTCAGTCACTAATCCTGAAAACACACTGTACGCAATTAAGCGTTTAATCGGCCGTACTTTCGACGAAGATGCAGTTCAAAAAGATATTAAACTTGTACCTTACAAAATAACTAAAGCAGATAACGGTGATGCGTGGGTAGAAGCTAACGGCAAGAAGATGTCTCCTCCAGAAGTTTCAGCACGTATTTTAATGAAGCTAAAGAAAGACGCTGAATCTTACTTAGGTGAATCAGTAACAGAAGCAGTTATTACTGTTCCTGCTTACTTTAATGATTCACAACGTCAAGCAACTAAAGACGCAGGTAAAATCGCTGGTTTAGATGTTAAGCGTATTATCAACGAGCCAACTGCTGCTGCACTTGCTTACGGCATGGATAAAATGGCGAAAGGCGATAGCACGATTGCTGTTTATGACTTAGGTGGTGGAACATTTGATGTTTCAATCATCGAAATCGCAGAAATTGATGGCGAGTACCAGTTTGAAGTACTAGCAACCAACGGTGATACATTCCTTGGTGGTGAAGACTTTGACATGCGTTTGATTGATTATCTTGCAGACGAATTCAAGAAAGATAACAGTGTTGATTTACATAACGATCCGCTCGCATTACAACGTCTAAAAGAAGCAGCTGAGAAAGCGAAAATTGAGCTTTCATCTGCAACACAGACTGATGTGAATCTTCCTTACATTACTGCTGATGCTTCTGGCCCTAAGCACTTAAACGTGAAATTAACACGTGCGAAGCTTGAGTCGCTGGTTGAAGATTTAGTTAAGCGTACTATCGAGCCATGTAAAGTTGCGCTTAAAGATGCAGGCCTTAAAGGTTCTGAAATTAATGATGTAATCTTGGTTGGTGGTCAAACACGTATGCCAATGGTGCAGTCGGCAGTAACAGATTTCTTTGGTCAAGAGCCACGTAAAGATGTTAACCCTGATGAAGCAGTAGCAGTTGGTGCAGCGATTCAAGGTGGCGTTTTAGGTGGAAGCGTAACAGACGTTCTTTTACTAGACGTTACACCGCTATCACTAGGTATCGAAACAATGGGCTCGGTTATGACCAAGCTGATTGAGAAGAACACAACGATTCCGACAAAAGCACAACAGGTTTTCTCAACAGCAGACGATAACCAAAATGCAGTAACGGTTCACGTACTTCAGGGTGAACGCGAGATGGCTTCAGGTAATAAGTCACTAGGTCGTTTCGACTTAACTGATATCCCGCCAGCTCCTCGTGGTCAGCCACAAATTGAAGTAACGTTAGACATCGATGCGAACGGTATTTTGAACGTATCAGCAAAAGATAAAGCGACAGGTAAAGAGCAATCTATCCAAATCAAAGCTTCATCAGGTCTAAGCGATGAAGAAGTTGATGCGATGGTAAAAGATGCTGAAGCACACGCTGAAGAAGATAAGATAGCGCGTGAATTAGTTGATGCTCGTAACCAAGCTGACGGTCTTGTTCATGCGACTGAAAAGTCACTAGTTGAGTACGGCGATAAAGTTGAAGAAGCAGAGAAAACTAAAATCACTGAATTAGTGGCAGCAGTTAAAACAGCAGTAGAAGGCGATGATAAAGAGCTTATCGAGAAAACTTCAGCTGAGTTAATGGAAGCGTCTGGCAACCTAGCGCAAGCAGCGGCAGGTGCAGCAGCAGGCGAAGCACCAGAAAGTGAAGAAGTTGCAGCTGAAGATGATGTTGTTGATGCTGAGTTTGAAGAAGTTGATGAAGTGACAGAAACTTCAGATGCTGATGCAAATGAAGACAAAAAAGCTTAATTAGTTTTTAGCTTCACCAAACCGGTTTAGTTACCATTGGTAATTAAATCGGTTAGTAAAATATACACCTAAGGTGCATGGGCAAAGTCCATGCGCCTTATTTTGTTTTAGGAAATACAGCTTTTAAGGCTGTTGAAAACGAGTTATTTCAGATGGCCAAAGAAGATTATTACGAAACACTAGGTATAGCGAAAAATTGTAGCGAGGCAGATCTCAAAAAATCTTACCGTCGCATGGCAATGAAATTTCATCCTGATCGTAATCCCGATGATGCAGAAGCTACCGTTAAGTTTAAGGAAATTAAAGAAGCTTACGAAATTCTATCGGACTCACAAAAGCGTGCGGCTTATGACCAATTTGGCCATGCTGGCGTAGATGGTTCGCAAGGTGGTGGCGGTTTTGGCGGTGGGTTCGGCGATATCTTCGAAGATATCTTTGGTGGTTCCCGTGGTGGAAGAGGTGGTGGTGCAAATGCAGCTTATCGTGGCAGTGATTTGCAATACAATCTTGAACTCACCTTAGAAGAAGCAGTTTTTGGTACTTCAGTTGATATTCGTGTACCTAGTAAACAAACTTGTGAAACTTGTGATGGTTCAGGCGCTAAAGAAGGCAGTCAGCCAGAAACCTGTGGTACTTGTCATGGCCAAGGCCAAGTTCGTATTCAACAAGGTTTTTTCTCGGTACAACAAACTTGTCCACATTGTAATGGCGCGGGTAGTCAGATTTCTGATCCATGTAATGATTGTCATGGCGAAGGCCGTGTTGAGCAAAAGAAGACTCTCGAAGTTAAAATTCCAGAAGGGGTTGATACAGGCGATCGAATCCGTTTAAGTGGCGAAGGCGAAGCGGGCATCAATGGGGGTCCATCGGGTGATTTGTATGTACAAATGCATCTTAAAGATCACGAAATATTCACCCGTGATGAAAACGACCTGCATTGTGAAATGCCGATTCCATTCACTCAAGCAGCCTTGGGTGGTACTTTAAAAGTGCCAACACTGTCGGGCGAAGTAAATCTAAAAATTCCGCCAGAGACACAGTCAGGTAAAGTATTCCGTCTACGTGGCAAAGGTGTAAAGTCAGTTCGTAGTAGCATGACCGGTGATTTACTCTGTCGTATCGATGTAGAAACTCCGGTAAATCTAACGGCCAAACAGAAAAAACTGCTAGAGCAATTCCAAGTTGCTCTGGATAAAGGTGGTGAAAAACACAGTCCGCAACAACACGGTTGGGGCACTAAAGCTAAATCGTTTTTTGACGATGTAAAAGGCTGGTTTGAAGGTGAATCTGAAAAGTAATCGATCAAGATACTTCTAAAAGACACCCCCTACCTTTTTACCTATTTTAAAAACATGTGAAAAGTAGGGGGGTGTCTTTATAATGCCAATTAATAAAGACAAAACTCGATTTAAGGAAGTTACATGATCAATATCGCTATTGTTGGTGCTGCAGGACGAATGGGCAAGATACTAATCGAAGCCTGTGTCGAAGCAGAAGATGCACAACTCTCTGTCGCTACCGAACATCCCGAAAGTTCATTGATTGGCGCTGATGCAGGCGAAGTTGCGGGTGTTGGTAAAAATGGCGTGATTATTTCATCAAGTTTAGATGATGCTGCTAATGATTTTGATGTCCTGATTGATTTCACACGCCCAGAACCGACACTCAAACACTTGGCTTGGTGCGTTGCTAATAACAAATCGATGATCATCGGCACTACTGGTTTTTCTGATGCTGAAAAAGCAGAGATTGATTCAGCTGGCGAGAAAATATCTATCGTATTCGCCGCGAATTTCAGTGTTGGCGTAACGCTAACCTTAAAACTATTAGAAATGGCATCACGGGTTTTGGGTGATAGCGTCGATATCGAAATCATCGAAGCACATCACCGTCACAAAATTGATGCGCCATCAGGCACAGCAATAAAAATGGGTGAAGTTATCGCTGATACTTTAGATCGTGATTTATCTGAACATGGCGTTTATTGTCGAGAAGGTGTTACAGGCGAACGTAAACGCAAAGACATTGGTTTTCAAACTATTCGCGCAGGCGATATTGTTGGTGAACACACAGTGATGTTTGCAGATATTGGTGAACGAGTAGAGATAACTCATAAAGCATCGAGTCGTATGACTTTCGCTAAAGGCGCAGTGCGTTCGGCGACTTGGATTACTAAACAAGCACCTAGAGTTTATGATATGCAAGATGTGTTAGAATTTTAATTTTTACTATCTTAAGCAATAAAAATAGGGCTCTATGACACAAAGTAATCGTTGGTTTTGGTTAACAGCTTCAGTGGTATCTGTGGGCTTATTGTTTTTATTAGCTCCAATTCTTTTGCCATTTGTAGCGGGCGCTTTATTGGCATATTTAGGTGATCCACTCGTTGATCGCCTAGTATCATGGAAAATATCTCGTACACTTTCTGTCGTCGTGTTGTTTTTTATTATTCTACTGATTGTGCTTCCCATCTTGCTCTATTTGGTTCCGTTACTCGAATCCCAGATTAAGTTATTAATTACAAAAACACCAGGATACATCGATTGGGTCATGGTGAATCTTGAACCAACCTTACAAGAAACGTTTGGCATTAATATTCCGTCTTTAGAGATTGAACAATTAAAAAGTAGCTTTAAAGATCAATTTTCACTTGCTGGTGGTTTCTTTAAGAGCTTATTAAGAACAGTCACACATTCAGGTTTTGTAGTTGCAGGTTGGGCGGCGAATCTATTCTTAATTCCAGTCATCACTTTTTACTTATTGAGAGATTGGGATCGCTTAGTTGATTACTTTCATGACATGTTACCGCGCGATATTGAGCCAACCATTTCAATGCTAACTAAAGAATCAGATGAAGTTTTGGGTGCATTCTTACGCGGCCAAATGCTTGTTATGTTGGCTTTGGGTACGATTTACGCGATTGGCCTAAAGCTAGTGGGTTTAGAGCTTTCTTTATTAATTGGAATGTTAGCTGGTCTTCTAAGTTTTATCCCTTATATGGGTTTAATCGTAGGAATTATCGTTGCGGGTATTGCGGTACTACTACAAACTCAAGATCCTACTCAATTACTTTGGGTCGGTGCGGTTTTTGTGATCGCCCAAATGATTGAAGGCACGATTTTAACGCCTTTGTTAGTCGGAGATCGAATTGGTTTACATCCTGTAGCCGTGATTTTCTCAGTACTTGCAGGTGGTCAGTTATTTGGCTTCTTCGGTATCCTTCTCGCCTTGCCAGTATTTGCGATCATCGCGGTGGTGATGAGGCATTTACATAAAAGTTATAAAGATAGCGATCTCTATGGAAGTCCGCTAGAAGTCTTGGCGGATTTGGATGACATTGCTGAAGATGCGCTTGAAGAAGCAGCTAAAGAAACTCAGTAGTTGTTTAAGTAGTAATCTAAATGTCATCAGAACAACTCGCACTCAATGTCACACTTAAAGAAGGCTTACGCTTTGAATCTTTTTTTATAGAAGAGGGTAGTGCTAATTCAGAATTATTAGCTATTCTAAAAAGCTTTGTCGATTCATCTGAAGCTCAACAAAATATTCTCTGGGGCGAAAGCCTGTCAGGAAAAACTCACTTACTCCAAGCTTGCTGTGCCAAGCAAGCCGAAAATAACCATTCAGTAAGCTACATTCCTCTTAAAGTTCTAAGCTTACATGGCGCAGAAGTATTAAAAGGTTTAGCCAATTCTTCATTGGTTGTAATTGATGATGTTGATAACGTTATCGGAGATAAGACTTGGGAAACCGCCTTATTTAATCTGATTAATCAAACGCGCGATAAACAGCAACGTTTATTGTTAAGTTCGACAAACAATCCGCGTCAGCTTGATTGTATTTTACCAGATTTAGCTTCACGATTAATCTGGGGTGGAAGTTATCAACTGCAAACGTTAAGCGATGAAGATAAATCTAAAGCGCTTAAAGCGAGAGCAGAACAACGTGGTTTTGAATTGAGTGATCGAGTTCTCGATTACTTATTCCGTCATTATCCAAGAGATATTGAATCATTAATGGATATTTTGGATAAATTAGACCAAGAAAGCCTGCGCTTAAAAACTAAAATTACCGTGCCTTTCGTTAAGCAAGTATTAAACGGTTAGTGCTACTCTGCTACTCCAAATATTCATAGTTGTAGAGGCTATTTTCTTTTCTCTTTCTTAGCATAAGAAATAGTAGATAAAAATTTAATCGGTAATTTAATCAATTGCTTTGGCCCATGTGCTGCTTCGGCATCAAAGAACAAACTATCTCCTGATTTCATAATATAATCATTACCATCGTGTTGGTAGGCCATTTCACCTTCGAGCATATAGAGAAACTCTAGTCCAGCATGTTGAAAAACAGGAAAAACGTCGGTTTGTTGTGTCAGTGTAATCAAATAAGGTTCAACAACAATATCGGCATTACTGCGATTAGTATGTCCAAGAAGTCGGTATTGATGACCTGCACGAGATCCTCGTCTTTCCATTTCTATGCCTTCTCCAGCAGTTACAAAAATAGCTTCATGTTCCTGTTCGAAACGGCTGAAGAAATCTGAGATGGGCACTCCCAATGCGCTAGATAGCTGTTGCAAAGTAGAAAGTGATGGTGATGTCATGCCATTTTCGATTTTAGACATCATCCCTAATGAGATTCCTGCCGCTTCAGCCAAATCGGCAATAGTAATCCCTAGTTGTTTACGAAAGGCATGCACCTGACGCCCGATGGCTAATTCTAGCTTTTTTTCTTTTTGCTCTTTAGTTGAGTGCGGGTTTTGGTTTAAAACACTGCTGTTAACTGCGGGCGTGACTGTTTTAGCGTTGAATTTAGGCATTAGGTTTCCATGTGAATCTTTATGATGAAATTATAGCGATTAAGTAGGTAAGTATACCAGTTAAATTATTCCTTAGAGGAATATTATATTATTATTAGTAATAACTATATTTTTGTACTATGCTCAATATCAAAGGAAGCTCTGATCAAGATCAATAATCTTAAACTGCTTAAAAGTTCCTGTAAATCCCTTGAAGATCGCTGCAATAGAATAACTATTACGACTAACTTCTTGAAAACTATTAGTAACTACTGATAGCTACAGAAATTTTTTTGTCTTTAAATATTATCGCTCTAATTTGAGATTCCTTAGAAAAAACCACCCCAACATAAAGAGGAATAGCCATGTGCGGGATAGTAGGACTATTTTTAAAAGATCCTTCCTTAGAGCCACAGCTCGGAAGTTTATTAAGCGAAATGTTAATTACCATGACAAATCGTGGGCCGGACAGTGCGGGTATTGCTATTTATAAAGACGATGGTAGTAATAATGCAAAACTGACTATTCAATCCGATAATGCAGAAGAAGATTTTGCGGGTCTTGATAAAACACTTAGTGATGCTATTGGGACATCGGTTTCTATTCGTACAGTAGATACTCATGCTGTACTTACTTTGGATGAAACTAAACTTAAAGAAGCGCGTCAGGCGTTGAAAGACATCAATGAAAATATTGTTGTCATGAGTGCCGGTGACTCTATCGAAATATATAAAGAAGTAGGGCTACCAAAAGATGTAGTCGAGCGCTTTGGCATTGAAAAAATGTCGGGTAGTCATGGTATTGGCCACACTCGTATGGCGACTGAATCAAAAGTTACTACAACTGGAGCGCATCCATTTTCTACCGGTGTTGACCAATGCTTAGTTCATAACGGTTCATTATCTAATCACAACAGATTGCGTAAACAACTTCGCCGAGATGGAATGACAATAGAGTCCGAGAATGACACTGAAGTTGGTGCTGCTTACATCAGTCATCAAATGCAACAAGGCAGCACTTTAGATGAAGCCTTAGAAAGCAGCTTAGAGGCACTGGATGGTTTCTTCACATTTGTAGTAGGCACCAAAGATGGTTTTGGTGTGGTTCGTGATCCAATCGCTTGTAAGCCTGCCGTAATGGCCGAAACTGACCAATACGTCGCTTTCGGTTCGGAATACCGAGCACTCGTAAACCTCCCAGGCATTGAAGATGCAAAAGTCTGGGAGCCAGAGCCTGCAACAGTTTATTTTTGGAAGCACTAATTATGCAAACTATTGATCTAGAAGCGCAAGGTTTGCGCGAACTTAACTCAACCCTGCAAGCACAATCAGAGAAAGTCGATGAAGCTATTTGGGAAGTTACTAATCCTAAAGGCAGTCATGCCTTAGCTGTTGGTTTAGATGCACCAATCGAAGTAGCTATCAATGGCTCTACAGGTTATTACACTGCCGGTATGAATCAACAAGCTACGGTACACGTAAAAGGGTCTGCGGGTCCTGGTGTTGCTGAAAACATGATGTCGGGCAAAGTAATCATCGATGGCGATGCAAGCCAATACGCTGGAGCAACCGGTCACGGTGGTCTTCTGGTTATTAAAGGGAATGCCTCATCACGTTGCGGAATTTCTATGAAAGGTATTGATATCGTTGTTGGTGGAAACATTGGTCACATGTCTGCATTCATGGGGCAATCAGGTAATCTAGTTGTTTGTGGTGATGCTGGCGATGCCCTTGGCGATAGTTGTTATGAGGCACGTTTTTTTGTTCGTGGTTCTGTAAAAAGCCTTGGCGCAGATTGCGAGAAAAAAGAGATGCGCGCAGAGCACATTGAGATTCTAACTGAACTTCTCGAAAAAGCTGATATAGATGCAAAACCAGAAGAATTTACGCGTTACGGCTCAGCTCGTAACCTCTATAACTTTGACGTCGACAATACCAGCGCATACTAGAGGCAGCTTATGAAATCACATGATAAAAATGGCGTTCCACATACATCTCCACGCCAGTCAGCAACATTTACGAACGATATAAACAGTGACATCCGTCGTGCAGCCGAAACAGGTATATACGATATTCGTGGTGGCGGCGCTAAACGCAAAGTTCCATCATTTGACGATCTATTATTTTTAGGTGCTTCAATTTCTCGTTATCCACTAGAGGGTTACCGAGAAAAATGTGGTACCAACGTTACTATAGGTACTCGGTTTGCTGAAAAACCCATCGAATTAGATACACCAGTTACTATTGCAGGTATGAGTTTTGGTGCACTTTCAGGTCCAGCTAAAGAAGCGTTAGGTCGTGGCGCAAGTGCAGCAGGAACGTCAACAACTACTGGTGACGGTGGTATGACGCCTGAAGAACGCGGACATTCGACTAAGCTTGTTTATCAATATTTACCGTCACGCTATGGTATGAATCCTGATGACTTGCGTAAAGCAGACGCTATTGAGATTGTTGTTGGTCAAGGCGCAAAACCAGGTGGTGGTGGAATGTTGCTGGGTCAAAAGATCTCTGATCGTGTTGCGCACATGCGTAATCTACCAAAAGGAATTGATCAGCGCTCAGCGTGTCGTCATCCTGATTGGACAGGACCAGATGATCTTGAAATCAAGATTTTAGAACTGCGAGAAATTACCAATTGGCAAGTGCCTATCTATATTAAAATAGCGGGTGCACGACCATATTATGATGTTGCATTAGCGGTTAAAGCAGGTGCTGATGCTATTGTGCTTGATGGGATGCAAGGTGGCACGGCGGCAACTCAAGACGTATTTATCGAGCACGTAGGTCAACCGACACTTGCTATTATTCGTCCTGCTGTTGAAGCACTTCAAGACCTTGGTATGCATCGTAAAGTACAACTTATTTTATCTGGTGGTATTCGCTCTGGTGCAGACGTTGCAAAAGCAATGGCATTAGGTGCTGACGCAGTTGCCATTGGTACTGCTGCCTTGATTGCTTTAGGTGATAACGATCCTAAATGGGAGCAAGAATATAATGATCTTGGTACTACTGCGGGTGCTTATGATGATTGGCATGAAGGACAAGATCCTGCAGGTATTACAACGCAAGATCCAGAGCTAATGAAGCGTTTTGACCCAATCGAAGGTGGTCGCCGCTTGAAAAATTACCTAAAAGTTATGACACTTGAAGCACAAACAATAGCGCGTGCTTGTGGTAAAAATCACCTTCATAACCTAGAGCCAGAAGATCTTGTTGCACTTACAGTAGAGTCTGCGGCAATGGCTGGAGTTCCATTATCAGGAACTAGCTGGGTACCAGGGCAAACAAAGTTTTAATTGAAACTTAGCTGTTTTAATTACGGTACTGATTAGATATTAATTAACGAATAAAAGCGTTTTAAGGAGAGATTCAAATGGCACAAGATTTAGCTAAATTTGCAAAAGATAATGACGTAAAGTATTTCATGATTTCATACACTGATTTGTTTGGTGTGCAACGAGCCAAACTTGTGCCGTCAGAAGCAATTTCTGAGATGCAAGAGAATGGAGCTGGCTTTGCCGGTTTTGCGACTTATTTTGATTTAACGCCTGCGCATCCAGATATGTTAGCGATTCCTGATCCTGACTCTGTTATACAACTTCCTTGGAAACCTGAAATAGCATGGGTTGCTGGTGATTGTGTGATGGAAGGTCAACCAGTTGCACAGGCTCCTCGTCAATTGCTAAAAAAGTGTGTCGCTAGAGCTGCAGAAAAAGATCTACACGTCAAAACAGGTATCGAAGCAGAGTTCTTCTTAATAAAAGAAGATGGCCTGTCTATCTTCGACGATGCAGATACTGCAAGTAAGCCTTGTTACGATCAACAAGTGGTTATGCGCCGTGCTGATATCATTACCGAAATTTGCGATTATATGCTGCAAATGGGTTGGGGTGCTTACCAAAATGATCATGAAGATGCGAATGGCCAGTATGAAATGAACTGGAATTTTGATGATGCTTTAATTACGGCTGATCGTCATTCATTCTTTAAATTCATGACAAGGTCTATTGCAGAAAAGCACGGTATGCGCGCTACCTTCATGCCTAAACCTTTCATGGGTCTAACGGGTAATGGTTGTCATGCGCATGTCTCTATTTGGGACAAAGCAGGCAAAGTAAATACCTTTGCTGATGACAATATGGAATTGGGCCTGTCGCAACAAGGTTTACATTTCCTTGGTGGTATTATGACGCATGCTTCATCTTTGGCGGCAATCACCAATCCAACGGTAAATTCATATAAGCGTATTAATGCACCACGTACTATGTCTGGTGCTACTTGGGCACCTAACTCGGTAACATGGACAGGTAATAACCGTACTCACATGGTTCGCGTACCTGCACCAGGTCGTTTTGAATTCCGTTTGGCCGATGGCGCAGTTAATCCTTATCTATTACAAGCCGTAATCATTACTGCAGGTTTGAATGGTCTAGATACTGATGCTGATCCGGGTCCACGTCGTGATATTAATATGTACGAAGAAGGTCATACGATTACAGATGCACCATTATTGCCGCTGAATATGCTCGATGCTTTACGTATATTTGATGGGGATGAACCCTTAAAAGCATCACTTGGTAGTGAGTTCTCAGAAGCCTTTGTGAAGCTAAAAATGATTGAATGGAATGATTATGCCTCTCATTTGACCCAATGGGAGAGAGATAATACGCTCGATATTTAGTCTCCATTCTGTTTTTATTTGAATTTTTCATTCAAACTAAACGCAAAGAACCCCTCCTAGAGGGGTTCTTTGCGTTTAAAACTATGAAAAATGATCCTTAATAATGTTTTTTATGAGATTTATAACTATTTAATGAACTATCTTTGACATTGTTTGACTAAGTATGCGTGTAGAGTATAATTCTGCACAGCTTGAAAGTAAGTTAACTATTTATGCAACACCATCTCGAAGATCCAAAGTTTTAGATTTCGTCCTGATATTCATAAAGAAAAGCAACACTTCAGCAAAACCCGTCTTATTTATTTCATGTTGAAATAGAAAGACATTATTAAAATTGAATATAAAGGAAAACATTATGTCTACTACTACTGGAACAGTTAAATGGTTCAACGAATCTAAAGGCTTTGGCTTTATCGAGCAAGAGTCTGGTCCTGACGTTTTTGCACATTTCTCTGCAATCACTGGCGACGGCTTCAAGACTCTTCAAGAAGGTCAAAAAGTTGAATTCACTGTTACTGAAGGTCAAAAAGGCCCGCAGGCAGAAAATATCGTTGCAATGTAATTTTTAATTACTAAACGTATTTAAAGAAGCGAAACCCTCGGGTTTCGCTTTTTTTATGCCTGAAATTAATAGAAAGTGTCAGAAAGTAGGGGGTGTCTTTATATTGTCTTGAAAAGATGCCTAATGACATCATTTATATAACAATACAATAAAGCAATTTTCGTTCTGTAAATTACAATTGAAATCATAAGGAGTTCCATCCATGGATACAAAATCATTCCTAGACGAATTACTCAAAACTGGCAAAGACCTTGCAGGTAAAGGCCAAGCAATCGCTGAAGAGAAGCTCAACATGCCAACCGAAGGCGCAGAACGTGATGCAAAGATGGATGGCATCAAAAAAGGTGCAATGGCAGCAGGCGTACTAGCATTGTTACTAGGAACTAAAGGTGGTCGTGCACTCTCAGGTTCAGCGCTAAAAATCGGTAGTCTCGCTGCGATTGGTGGCATCGGTTATAAAGCCTATCAAAATTGGACAGCAGAAAAAAATGCTACTGAACAAGAATATAAAGACATGGCTGAGGATATCGGTAAAGACAATGCCAGTAATGGCACTTTAGTTAACTTCGATAAACTCGATGACAAAGAAACTGAAAACCGTAGCCAAATATTATTAAAAGCCATGATCGCAGCTGCAAAAGCAGACGGTCACGTAAATAGTAAAGAAGTGGCAGCAATAGAAGAGCAAATCACAAAACTTGGTTTAGGTGACGACACCGCTGCGCTGATTCAAGACGAAATTGCGAAACCACTAGACGTTAAAGAAGTTGCAGCATTAGCGAATGATCAAGCAATGGCCGCTGAGATTTATCTAGTATCTGCGGTAATCGCTAACAGAGAAAATTCAATGGAGCGTGATTATTTAGCGAATCTTGCTGAAGAAATGGGCTTGCCAGCTGGCTTAGTTGCACAGTTACAAGATGTAAAAGAAGAAGATTTGGCTTAAGTCTATTGTAATAGAAAGTGCCAAGTCGAGGGAACGAAGTGACGCCGACCCGTAGGGTGAGGTAAAACCGAATAAAAGGTGGGGGGGGTGTCATTTTTTATTTATTTAATTAGATTCAAAAGACACCTCCTACCTTTTTAGCACTTTTGCGTTTAACTCACTCTCAGTAATTCATCCCAACGCGTCGTATATGCGGGTGATAAATGTTGTTGGTACATTTGCCAGCGTCTTTTCGGTTCTCTGCCGCTGCGTAAGGTTGCAGGGCCAAAACGCTGGTTAATGGAATCCATGAGTTGCATTCGATTGCGTGCGGCATCGTCATAAACCGCTGGGGCAAACATTGGGTATTGCTGGTTTGCTTCTGGGATTAAATCATTCAACATCAAACCTGCTTTGTAATAGGTGTAACCCGATTGATACAAACGTTGCAAACCCCAACCACCAGCGCGAATCAGTGTTGCCGTATCTGCGGTGTATTGGCTGAGATTAATACTCAAAGAATTTGAGTGCGAGTGATCGGCATGGCTACCACTTGAAACAAACATCGTTATATTTTTTGTCACGCTACCTTGATCACGAAGTTTCTCGGCGGCGCGGCTAATGTAGCCCGCTAAAAAACTGTGTAGAGTATTGTAGTCTGTGACTTTGGGACGAAAGCTCCGCGAGACTAAAATCTGCTTGCGTGCGGGAGTCTCTTCTAAGGCGATACAGCTTTCGCCTGCTAGTTCCATTGCCGTGCGCTGTAGTACGACGCTGTAACGTTTTCGTATCCAACTGTGATTCGATAAAGCTAAATCAGCCGCAGTTCTAATACCGTTATGTTGTAACTGCTCCGACCAACGCCTGCCAACACCCCACACATCGCCAATGGGTGTTTGTTTTAAATAGGGCATCGCCTCTTGGAATGAATTTAATACTAATACGCCTGCCAAATCTGCTTGTTTCTTGCCTGCTTTACCAGCCAATTTTGCCAAGGTTTTCGTTGGTGCGAGCCCAATTGAAATAGGAATGCCCGTCCATTGCTGTGTTGTACGTTTTATTTGTAAGGCATGAGAGCGTAGCTTGTTAGCGGGTATTTGGCTGATGCGCAAAAATGCCTCATCAATCGAATATACCTCGATATCCGCCTCAAAACTCTCCAGCACATTCATCACTCGCGCCGACATATCGCCATACAAGGCATAGTTACTAGAAAATACTTGGACGCTATGCTGTTTGAAAAAGCCTTTCCATTTAAAATAGGGCGCACCCATTGGAATACCCAACGCCTTCGCTTCGTTCGAGCGCGCAATAATACAACCATCATTATTGGATAACACCACGATAGGAGTCTGCGACAGATCAGGGCGGAAAACCCGCTGGCAGGAAGCGTAGAAATTGTTGCAGTCAGCGATGGCGTACATAGTAGGAGTATCTGATTTGAAACGACAAAAGTGCCAGCCGAGGCATAGCCGAGACAACGTTGGAGCACAGCGACGACGACCCGAAGGGCGAATAAAAATAAGTAAAAAGGTAGGGGGTGTCTTTTTATACCTGATGAATAACCGAAGTCACAACGCCCCAGATGTGTAGTTCACCTTCAACCTCAATATCCTTATAAGCAGGATTCTCCGCCTTCAAAATAACCTTGCCATTACGGTTATATAAACGCTTAACCGTCACCTCGCCATTCATTACCGCGATCACAATTTTGCCGTGTTTTGCCTCTAATGATCGATCTACGATTAAAATATCATCGGGTTGAATGCCAGCATCCACCATCGAGCGTCCTGAAACGCGCACGAAAAAAGTCGCCTCTTCGCGTTTTACTAGTAGATCATTTAGGTCGAGATAATCCTCAACAAAGTCATCCGCAGGAGACGCAAAACCCGCAGGTACATTGCTACTGTAAAGTGGCATGCGTAATCGTTTGCCGACGGTTAGTGGCGCTAACACATCAACTTCTTTGCTGCTGCGCAGCCGACTGAAATCTATCAATAGTTTTTCGACAGGTTCTAGCAAGCTCACTGGTATTCGAATTGGCTGAGTTGCCTCGCCATAAGCATTGCGGCCTTTCGGTCTGCCAGCGCCAGAACGGGCGCCACCTTTGTTTGGGGTCATTGGGGTTTTCTCTTGTGTTTTTTGATTAGTGTACACTAATCAAAAAACACTTAAAAGGTGGGGGGTGTCATTTTTATCTATTTAATTACATAAAAGAAGAACCTTTCCCTTTCCGGTATCTATTCCAAATTATCCAACCACCAATACGTAATCCAAGCCAACTTAGCCACGCTTGTAATGCATTGGCGTGATGTTCGCCAGCCATAGCAAGTTTACGCCATACGATATCGGATTCTGAGCGCGATAGATTGCCTTTGTAATAAAGCCAGTCATGCACAACACCTGCGATATCAACTTTATCAAAGCGCACGATTACTCTGAAAAACCAAGGATAGGAACTGAAATCAGTATTGAAGCCTCTGGGTACGATATGCAAAACATCATCAACCTCGATACGAAACGCTCGATTTAGTTCGCGCATGCCATTAGGCAAACGTGTGGTGGATAGTGGTTTAAAGTCTTTTCTCTGTAGATTTACACTCATAATTTACCTTCCGTAATTTCATGGGTATGTCTTTGAGTATAGTTCTTGATTGGTGGGGGCTTGTTTAATTCTGATAAATGGGAATTTAATCATTTAAAAGACACCCCTTACTTATTGGCACTTTTCTTAAAAGCTACGCTTTTAAAGCGACGTCAAGTTCGCATAACTTAAAACCAGCCACTTGCTTCCTTTATCATCAAAATTCACCTGCACTCGTGCCTGACTGCCAGCACCTTCAACATCAGTAATCGTTCCTTCACCAAACTTTGTGTGCTCTACGCGTTGCCCAACTCTCATGCCAGTTTCATTACTGCGAGTAGCAGGGCGCGGTCTGACTTCGCGTTCGTAATTTGACTGCCAAGTATTAACTTTGGGACGGATCTCTTCGATGAGTTCTTCGGGTATTTCTTTAAGAAAACGTGACGGAACACCATATAGAGTATTGCCATATAAACGGCGTTGTTCGGCGTAACAGATGACTAATTGGGTCTCAGCACGCGTGATGCCAACGTAACAAAGACGGCGCTCTTCTTCGAGGCGACCTTCTTCTTCAATGGACATTTGATGCGGGAATAGTCCTTCTTCTAATCCAACTAAAAATACCAGCGGGAATTCTAGGCCTTTCGCTGAATGCAGTGTCATCAGTTGCACACAGTCGTCGCCTGCTTGTCCTTGCCCTTCGCCTGCTTCGAGTGAGGCGTGCGCGAGAAACGCAGTGAGGAAATCCATGTCGGCATGTTCGTCATCGGGTTTGTAGGTAAAACCTTGTGCGGCGGATATTAGCTCATTGAGGTTTTCGATGCGTGCTTGTCCAGCATCGCCTTTTTCTTTCTTTAGATAATGTTCTTTGAGCTTGGAGGCTTCGATGACTTGTTCGACTTGCTCATCCAAAGGCAGTCCATTGATGCTGCTGGCTATTTGGTCGATTAGCTGGATAAAACCGTGTAATGCACCACCTGCGCGTGCGGTGAACACACTCGTTTCAAGTAAGGCGAGGGTTGCTTGCCAGAGTGAACTGCTGGTGTTGCGCGCATGTTCCCGTAAGATGCTAACGGTTTTGTCGCCGATACCGCGAGTTGGCTGATTTACCACACGCTCAAATGAAGGATCATCGTGTCGATTTGAGCATAGGCGCAAATAGGCGAGGGCGTCTTTGACTTCGGCGCGTTCGAAGAAACGTTGTCCGCCGTAAACACGATAGGCGATGGTATTTTCATTGAGAATACTTTCAAAGACGCGCGATTGAGCGTTGGAGCGATATAAAATCGCTATGTCTTTGTGTGAATTGCCGTGGCTAACCCACTGTTGAATGCGCGAGGCGACGTAGGTGGCTTCTTCAATTTCATTGTAGGCGGCGTATAGGTGTATCGGTTCGCCGTCGCTATCGTCAGTCCAGAGATTTTTGCCTAAACGCCCAGTGTTGTTATCAATGACTGCATTGGCAGCTTTGAGGATATTGCCGCTAGAACGATAGTTTTGCTCGAGTTTGATGGTTTTGGTTTCTCGTCCAGCACGAGTGAAGTCGTTGGCGAAGTTCTGGATGTGTTCAATTTTTGCGCCACGCCAGCCGTAAATGGATTGGTCGTCATCACCCACAACAAAAGGTGGGATATCATCACCTGCTAACAGTCTTACCCATGCATATTGTAAGGTATTCGTATCTTGAAACTCGTCTACCAAAATGTGCTGGAAGCGTTTGCGATAGTGGATAAGTATTTCTGGATTATCGCGGAGCAATTCCAGTGAACGTAATAACATTTCTGCGAAGTCGATTACGCCACCGCGCTGGCAGGCTTCTTCGTATCGGGCATATACTTCGATTAGTTGGCGAGTCGTGGGATCGCCTTTATCTTCTATGTGTTGCGGTCGTTCGCCGTTATCTTTGCGTTTATTGATATACCATTGGGATTCTTTCGCAGGCCATAGTTTCTCATCTAACTCTAAAGCTCGGTGTACGCGTTTAACGACGCGGAGTTGATCATCTGAATCGAGTATCTGGAAGTTTTGTTGTAGTTTGGCTTCCTGCCAATGGCGACGTAACAAGCGATGCGATAAACCATGGAAAGTACCAACCCACATGCCACCAATAGGCGAACCGAGTAAGCCTTCGATACGGCCACGCATTTCTGCCGCTGCTTTATTAGTAAAAGTCACGGCAAGAATCGCAAATGGCGAAATCTGTTCTACTTGAATCAACCATGCGATTCGATGCACTAGTACACGCGTTTTGCCACTACCTGCACCTGCTAGTATCAATAAGGGATTATTGCCTGCAGATACCGCTTCGCGTTGAGGTTTGTTGAGTTGATCGAGTATGTGGGAAACGTCCATATATGCTTTGATGCCTTGCGTTAGAAATGCCTTAGAGATTGTAACGGATTAGTAATAGAAATTTGTAACTAATGTCGTTACTATTTGTGCCAATTTATTAAGCTACAAACCCTCATATGCAACAACTTATTCTATTGGTTCGAAAATTACGTCAAATTGCTGCGTTTAAAGTCAGTACGCGTGCAGTGGTTATTACCTTAATGGTATTGGGTATATGGGTGGCTACGAAGAAGTTAGATTTTCCGCCAGATGTAAATGTTAACGATAAGCTAATACATGCTGTGGTGTTTTTTGGATTTGCCGTATTAGTTGATTTGGCGAGTTCTCGAAAGCCTTTTTGGTTATGGAAAGGATTACCCCTGTTGGCATATGGAATAGGGATTGAGGTGATGCAATACTTCACGCCCTTCAGGTCATTCTCTGTAGCAGATATGGTTGCTGATTTTGCAGGAATATTGATCTACTTTTTACTCAAATCTTCTGTTCTTTATATAGTAAAACGCAATAGTAAGGATAGTAAGTTTACATAAACACAAAAACATAAAGATATTTAACTTTGTTTTGTTGAGTGTGGGAAAGCGTGATGATAGTATACGGCGCGTTCGAGAAAGTAGATTTTTCGAATAATTGATTTAATAAAGCGATTAGAGCTATGACGGTTGTAACTAAATTGTCGTTGATGCAATTGGCATTCGTGCTGTTGTTTACTGCTCTTGTTGGTTTGGTGTGGGGTTTATCCTATGCAGGTTCGGCTTTTTTAGGTGGAATCATTTGTGTTGTAGCAAATTTGTTTTTTGCAGGTAAATTATTTCTCAGCAAGCGCTTTGTGCGACCTGAGCAAATTTTACAAAAGTTTTATCGTAGTGAAGTGTTAAAGCTGTTATTTACGTTCACTATGTTTACTTTGGTTTTTGTACTGATTGATATTAAGTTTGCGGCCTTTATTTTGGCGTATTCGTTCACTACATTGCTGAACTTGCTATGTTTGCCTTTCCTTAAGGACTAATTTCTTAAGAAAGGTGTTGTAGTAATTTTAAATTCAAGCGTGTTTTTGCTGGTTGTTATGATTAGCTAAGATACGAGTTTAATAGATCATTTTTAAGATAATAATTATGGCATCTGGAAACGAAGTATTAACTAGTGGTGGTTACATTAAGCATCACCTTACTAACCTTACCTTTGGTGAAAAGGCAGATGGTTCGTTAGGTATTGCTCATGGTGCAGCTGAAGCGGCAGGAATGGGCTTTTGGTCTATTCACTTAGATAGCATGGTTTGGTCGATCGGCCTTGCACTAGTAATGTTCTTTGTGTTTCGCAAAGTAGCAAAAGGCTTTAGTGTTGAGAGTCCTGGTAAGTTACAGTTATTTGTTGAGACTATGTTTGAGTTTGCAGATACCTCGGCTAAAGATGGCTTCCAGTTTAAGAATTTATATATTGCACCATTAGCGTTAACTATTTTCTGTTGGGTTTTCTTGATGAATCTAATGGATTTGATTCCAGTAGATTGGATCCCTGAAATAGCGGTAGCTGTTGGTATTCCTTATATGAAAATAGTCCCTTCAACAGATATTAATGTTGCCTTGGGTTTAGCTTTGGCTATTTTTATTATGATTCTGTACTACAGCTTTAAAATGAAGTCGCCATTAGGTTTCTTTAAAGAACTTTCAATGCATCCTTTCAGTGCTGCTGAATTTGGTGTGAAAAATCCTGTGGTTCGCAATGTCGTGAACTTCGTTATCCTTTACCCGTTGAACCTAGTGTTAGAAACGGTGAGTTTATTAGCAAAGCCAGTATCATTAGGTTTGCGATTATTCGGTAACATGTATGCAGGTGAATTAATCTTCATTCTAATCGCTTTGATGTTCTCAGGTGGTTGGGGCTTATTGTCTGAAGGTGGCTATTTGTCAGGTACTATGTTGGCAATTGGTGGAGGAATGTTGCAATTGGTTTGGTCGATTTTCCATATTTTGGTAATCACCTTGCAGGCATACATTTTTATGATGTTGACAATCGTTTATTTGAACCAAGCTCACGAGCACGGCGATCACTAAGCTTTTAACAGCACTTTTAGCAATATTTAGAAAAAACAGATTTACAATTTTTTAAACTTTAACAGAAAACTATTTAGGAGTTATCAATGGAAACTATCGTAGGAATGACGGCAATCGCGATTGCTATTATGATCGGTCTTGCAGCAGTAGGCGCAGCAATCGGTATCGGTATCTTGGGCGGACGCTTTTTAGAAGGTACAGCGCGTCAACCAGAAATGGGCAACATGCTACAAGGTAAAATGTTCTTAATGGCGGGTTTGATCGATGCTATCCCAATCATCGGTGTTGGTATCGCTCTTTACTTGTTATTCGCTTCTGGTTTAGTAGATCCAGCAGGCTTAAAAGCACTAATTGGTTAAGCTGTCGCTTAAGAATTATTAATGTTTTATAGCTAGAGGAATAACGAATGAATATCAATGCAACCCTTTTAGGGCAAACGATATCGTTCTTGCTATTTGTTTGGTTCTGCAAGAAATTTGTATGGCCAATGATGATGGGTCCTATTATGGAGCGTCAGACAAAGATTGCAGATGGTCTCGCAGCAGCTGAGAAAGGTCTTAAAGACCAAGAAATGGCGGCTGATAATGTAGAGCAAGCGATCAAGCAAGCAAAAGCTGAAGCAGCAGAAATCGTTGCGCATGCTAAAGCACGTGATACTCAGATGATTGAAGAGGCGAAAGCTAAAGCATCAGAAGAAGCAGATCGTGTTATGGCTGGTGCTCAAGCAGAGATCGATCAAGAGATCAATCGTGCTAAAGATTCATTGCGTAACCAGGTGTCAGTTTTAGCTGTCGCTGGTGCAAGCAAGATTCTTGGTAAAGAGATTGATGCAGGAGCGCATAAAGCTGCTCTTAAAGAATTGATCGAGCAGATCTGATCTGATGATATCGAGGAAGATATATTATGTCTGAATTGACTACAGCAGCTCGCCCTTATGCTCGTGCCGTTTTTGAAATGGCCGATCAGTCGGGTAAGTTAGGCGAATGGTCTGACCTGTTAGGTTTTATGGGTGGTATGGCAAGCAACGATCAAGTTGTTGATTTGCTGGCTTCTCCTAAAATGGCCAAACAGTCAGGCGCTGATGCGTTTATTCAACTTGCTGATGGTAAGTTGAACGATGAAGCTAAGAACTTAGTTTCAATGCTCGCAGAAAATAATCGTTTATCGCTTTTGCCAGAAATGAGTGTCATCTACGAAGTATTAAAAGATGAAGCTGAAGGTTCGGTCGAAGCAATAGTTACAGCTGCAAAAAAATTAACTCAAGGCGAAGAGAAATCAATTGCTGATGCTCTTGGTAAGCGCTTGGGACGTAAAGTTAAACTTAAGGTTAGTGTGGACGAAGCATTGTTAGGTGGTGCGATCATTCAGGCTGGCGATTTGGTGATTGATGGTTCATTAAGAGGTCGTCTTGCAAAGATGACGTCTATAGTAACCAACTAATACACAATATTTCGTGACAACACCGTAATAAAGAAAAAGGTATAGGTAAATGCAACTTAATCCGACAGAAATTAGTGATCTGATCAAAAAGCGTATCGAAGGCTTTGACGCAGATGCTGAAGCACGCACTGAAGGTACAATCGTTTCTATCATGGACGGTATTGTTCGTATCCATGGCTTATCTGATGTTATGTCAGGTGAGATGATCGAATTCTCTAACGGAGAGTTTGGTCTTGCGATGAACTTAGAGCGAGATTCAGTAGGTGCTGTAGTACTTGGTGACTACAAAAACATTACTGAAGGCGACAAGGTAAAATGTACGGGTCGAATTCTTGAAGTTCCAGTTGGTCCTGAGTTAATGGGACGTGTTGTGAATACATTAGGAGCGCCAATCGATGGCAAAGGTCCTATAAACACAACTGAAACTAATCCTATCGAAAGACAAGCGCCAGGAGTAATCGAGCGTAAGTCAGTTGATGAGCCGATGGAAACAGGTATTAAGGCACTTGATGCAATGGTTCCTGTTGGACGTGGTCAACGTGAGTTGATTATCGGTGATAGACAGACTGGTAAAACTGCGATTGCAATCGATGCGATCATCAACCAAAAAGGCAAAGGCGTTAAATGTATTTATGTTGCAGTAGGCCAAAAAGCTTCTTCTGTTGCAGGTATTGTACGTAAGCTTGAAGAGTTTGGAGCAATGGAATATACGATCGTTGTTGCAGCTAATGCATCTGATCCTGCTTCGATGCAGTTCCTTGCACCTTACGGCGGTTGTGCAATGGGTGAGTACTTCCGTGATAACGGCGAAGACGCACTAATTATTTATGATGATTTAACTAAGCAGGCTTGGGCATATCGTCAAGTTTCTTTATTGTTACGTCGTCCTCCAGGTCGTGAAGCTTATCCTGGTGATGTTTTCTTCTTACACTCTCGTTTGTTAGAGCGTTCGGCTCGTGTAAATGCTGAGTACGTAGAACGTTACACAAACGGTAAAGTAAAAGGTAAGACAGGTTCATTAACAGCTTATCCGATTATTGAGACACAAGAAGGTGACGTATCTGCATTCGTACCTACTAACGTAATCTCGATTACAGATGGTCAAATATTCCTAGATTCGGATTTATTCAACTCTGGTAATCGTCCAGCAATCGATGCGGGTCTTTCTGTATCACGTGTTGGTGGAGCTGCTCAAACAAAAATCATCAAGAAGTTAGGTGGTGGTATTCGTTTGGACTTAGCTCAGTATCGTGAATTGGCGGCATTCTCACAGTTCGCATCCGATCTTGATGAAGGTACTAGAAAGCAACTTGAGCGTGGTGCTCGAGTTACTGCATTGATGACTCAGCTTCAGTACTCTCCACTAAAAACTGGTGAAATGGCATTTTCATTGTTTGCAGCAAATGAAGGTTATTTAGATGATGTTGATCTAGATAAAGTTACTGATTTTGAAGCATCTATGCTTTCTTATATGCGTACCGAGAAAACAGATTTTCTTGATTCATTGAACGAGACTGGCGCTTATAACGATGATATCGTTTCTGAAATGAAAGCTGCTCTTGAAGCCTTTAAATCTAAAGGAACTTGGTAACAAGTAGGCCCTGGTAGATTAGGAGTCAATAAGGAGTTAAGTAATGGCAGGTCTTAAAGAAATACGTTCGCAAATCGGTAGTATTCAGAATACTAGAAAGATTACTAAAGCGATGGAAATGGTTGCCGCATCAAAAATGCGTCGTGCTAGAGATCGTATGGAAGCTTCGCGTCCATACGCAGATAAGATGCGTCAGGTTGTAAGCCATATGGCTTTAGGGCATCTTGAATATCAACATAGCTTTGTAAAGCCTCGTGAAACGGTAAAGCGTGTCGGTTACATTATTATCTCTTCAGACCGTGGTCTGTGTGGCGGTCTTAATACCAATCTTTTCAAAGCTGCTTTTCAAAGTATTGCTGATTGGAAAGAAAAAGATGTAGAAGTTGATATTGCTGTATTTGGTAGTAAGGCATTATCTACTTTTAAGCGTTATGGTGTTGTTGCGGAAGCAACTGGACTAGGTGATAGACCTACCATTAACGATATGCTTGGTACCATCAAAGTAATGCTTGATGCTTATGAGGATGGTCAAATTGATCGTTTATTCTTGGTAGAAAATGAGTTTGTGAACAGCATGACTCAATCACCAAGAGTTACGCAAATGATTCCAATCGTTGCTGCTGAGATGGAAGAAGTAGAATACCACTGGGATTATATCTACGAGCCAGAATCAAAAGAAGTTGTTGATATGCTAATGACTCGTTATATCGAATCACTCACGTATCAAGGTGTTGTAGAAAATATTGCCTGTGAGATGTCTGCTCGAATGGTTGCAATGAAAAGCGCAACTGATAATGCTGGCGACATGATCGATAAGCTTAAATTAAAATACAACAAGGCCAGACAGGCTGCAATTACACAAGAAATATCAGAGATTGTATCGGGCGCAGCGGCGGTCGAATAAATAGCTTTCTTTACAGTAGTTATTTAAACAGTTTAAACAAATTTAACATTTAAAGTAGAGGTACCAACACAATGAGTACTGGAAGTATTGTTCAAGTTATCGGTCCTGTTGTTGATGTGGAATTTCCACGTGATGCAGTTCCTGCGGTATATAGTGCGTTAACAGTTACAGCACACAATGGTCTAACTCTTGAGGTTCAAGGTCAGTTAGGTGATGGTGTTGTTCGTACTATCGCGATGGGTGAGGCCGAAGGTCTTAAACGTGGCATGGAAACTGTCAACACAGGTTCGCCAATTATGGTTCCTGTAGGTGAAGCGACTTTAGGTCGTATCATGAATGTTTTGGGTGAGCCAGTAGATATGGCTGGTGAGGTTAAAGCTGAAAAGCATATGCCTATCCACAGAGAGCCGCCTGCATATGATGAGTTGTCTTCAACACTTGAGATTCTTGAAACAGGCGTTAAAGTTATCGACTTAGTTATGCCTATTGCTAAGGGTGGTAAGGTTGGCTTATTCGGTGGAGCCGGCGTTGGTAAAACTGTTACATTGATGGAGCTTATCAACAATATCGCATCTGAGCATAGCGGACTTTCAGTTTTTGCCGGTGTTGGTGAACGTACCCGTGAAGGAAACGACTTCTATTATGAAATGGAAGAAGGCGGAGTTCTCGATAAGGTTGCACTAGTTTACGGTCAGATGAATGAGCCTCCAGGAAGTAGACTTCGTGTTGCTTTGACTGGGCTAACAATGGCTGAACATTTCCGTGATGAAGGTCGTGACGTTCTAATGTTTGTCGATAATATTTATCGTTATACATTGGCTGGTACTGAAGTATCTGCACTACTTGGTCGTATGCCTTCTGCCGTTGGTTATCAGCCAACACTGGCTGAAGAAATGGGTGCGCTTCAAGAGCGAATCACTTCTACGAAGAAAGGTTCAATCACTTCATTCCAGGCTGTATATGTACCTGCTGATGACTTGACAGATCCATCGCCAGCAACAACTTTTGCTCACTTGGATGCAACATTAGTACTTTCGCGTAACATTGCTGAATTGGGTATCTATCCAGCCGTTGATCCATTGGATTCATCATCAAGACAACTAGATCCATTAGTTATCGGTGAAGAGCATTACGCTATTGCGCGTGGTGTACAGGGTGTACTTCAACGTTATAAAGAATTACAAGATATCATCGCTATACTTGGTATGGATGAGTTGTCTGAAGAAGATAAGCAAACAGTTGCTCGCGCTCGTCGTATTCAACGTTTCTTATCTCAGCCTTTCCATGTTGCTGAAGTGTTTACAGGGGCTCCAGGAAAATACGTTACATTAGCTGATACGCTATCTGGTTTTAAGGGTATTCTTGCTGGTGAATATGATCACCTTGCAGAGCAGTCTTTTTATATGGTCGGCGGCATCGAAGAAGCAGTAGAAAAGGCAGCTAAGGACTCTTAAGTTCTTAGTTAATATTTTACTTTTGATTATTAGCGATAACAGGAAATAAACATGGCTACTACAATCCATTTGGATGTTGTAAGTGCTGAGGAGTCTATTTTCTCAGGTACTGTTCAGGAATTAATAGCGCCAGGTTCTATGGGTGATCTTGGTATTATGCCGAGTCACTCACAGCTAATCACGACTCTTAAAGCTGGCGAATTACGTTATACAACAGAGGAAGGTGTCTCATCTTTATTTGTTGCAGGTGGAATCATGGAGGTTCAACCTTCGGTTGTTACTGTGCTTACTGACACAGCTGTTCGATCTGAAGATTTGGATGAAAAAACAGCAGAAGAAGCAAAGCAACGTGCTGAAGATGCTTTACAAGGAAAAGATCCTGAAGATATGGATTATGAAGCTGTTAAAGCTGAATTAGAGGCTGCTAAGGCTCAGATTCAGATGATTCATCGAATAGGAAAAACCTTAAGATAGTTCTTTAAAAGTGGTTTTTAAGCCACCTTTTCTATATAAATAGTATTTTAGCTTAATTTATTTTTTTCTATCTATCTGTTTTAGATGTACTTTTAACTCCTTGGTAAAAAAATGTTGTTTTTTTACCAATTTTTTTTTGAATGTGGTTTCAATAAAGACTATACTGCGTAGGCGGATATACATTGATTAATGGAACGTTTGTTCTGAATAGTCGTTTCGAATTTTAATAACTAACAAGTAGTAAAGGATGTACAAACATGAAAATTAAACATCAACTCTCTATTGCAACACTTCTTATGGCAGGCGTTTTTGTTACAGGTTGTTCACAACAACAAGTAGCAGGTGGTTCACAGCAGTCTGCTGGTGGTTCACAGGTAGCAGGTGGTTCACAGCAGTCTGCTGGTGGTTCACAGGTAGCAGGTGGTTCACAGCAGTCTAGTTCACAACAGCAAGTTGAAGATGCAGCTCCAGTTGTTGCAGCTCCAGTGATGGCTCCTAAGCCAACTATGGCTCCTAAGCCTAACCGTTGGGCTCACAGTCATCCAGCAGTTCCAAGTTGTACTAATTCTGTAACACATACGCATAAGTATAACCAAGCTAATCACTCTCACAAGTACAGCTGTCAAGGTATGGCTCCTAAGCCACAAGTTGACGTTCGTGCTTTACAGGCGAAACTTAAAGCTAAAGGTTACTACAAAGGCCCAATCGACGGTATCGTTGGTCCAGGTACACGTAGTGCATTACAACGTTTCATGAAGCGTTAATCTATTGTGAAATAGTTCTCTGTTTTCAGAGATAAAAATGGGACTAGGAAGTAATTCTTAGTCCCATTTTTTTTGAATTATTTTTTATTTATGTAGTCATATTCTATAGACTATAATTTCGAATTAACCGATCAGTAGTTTTAGGGGATTTTGTAAATGATCTTTAAGGGTTTCAGTATCAAGTTTTTATCAAGGGGATTACTATTAATTCTGTTGTTTTGCTTCAGTACTCCATCTCTGGCGGTAGTATGGCATGCGACAAATACTTGGGATGATGTTTGGGAGAAGCGATATCAACATTGGGTCAAGAATAGCTGGACTGAAGATTTTTTTATGGACCCAAAAAAACCTATTTATTATAAATATGCTCATGATTGTGCGGATGCTGTATACGCAATGAGGCTTATTTTCTCATACGAAAATAAACTCCCTTTTGTTGTAAATAATCCTGCTAAACGAGGTAAAACATTTAGTAATGGGAAAACTAGATGGGATAAACATCCTGAACCTGTCCGTGTAGGAAAGTTTTTAGATTTTGTTGCCAACTTTACGAGTACTCGTTCACTTGAGAGAGATACATTCCCTGTTGCATTAGATGACATTAAACCAGGTGATGTTTACGTTGCTCCAGATGTTCATTCTTATCAGATTGTTAATGTTACTGATACTGGGATTGCAGAGGTTGTCTCTTCAACAACTCCAAGAGCAGCAAGGTTTCTAACCCGCATACCCTCATTTCCATTTTATGTTCCAGAGGATACTAAAGGAAAAACTGATGGTTATAGACGTTTTATTCAGCCTCAAAATATTCGTAAATCAATTAAATCTCAACCGGGTTATAACGATGAGCAATTCAAAATTGCTAAAGCAGTAAATTTTGACTACGTTAAATTCACAGATATTATCTCAAGCGCATTGGGTAAAAGAAAAGAAGAGCCTGATGAAAAAACATTACGTTTATTGATTGCTATGTGTAAATACGCAAACGACAGAAGTGTGTATGTTTATGATGCTTTGTGGCATTTACAAAAAATCCGTAAGAAAGGACGTAAATGTATGAATCGTACAGAATATAATAATTATTCTACGCCTTCTAGAGATAGGCGCTTAAAGTCTTTTTTTACTGCAGTAAAAAATCATCATGAACAGAACAAAAAATTCAAACATTGGACTCAACCACAACGTTGGGCAAAAGCTTTGTTCTCTGCCAAAGAGCCAAGACCAAGAGAAGTTGCAGACTTAAATAGTTTTTGTCAGGTGCAAATGAGTTTTGGATCTGAATATTATATTCCTCTTAGAGAATTGAGGCAGAATTTATCTTCTGGTAAGGTTATTTCTGACCCCCATGCTCCTTTAGAGTATCGCTGGGGTGCGCAACTATCTCCTTATAAGCCAGAGTGTAAATCTTATTGATTTGAATCAATATCGGCACTTTTATCTTTGATTAAGGTGATTTTGTCTGCTCATTTGATTGTAATCACTTATTTTTGATTATAATTTGATCAACTATAAAAAATAGACAGATTATTACTATGGCTTTATTACCTATCATTCTCGCTGCGGGTCAAGGGACGCGTATGAATTCTTCTTTACCCAAAGTGCTGCATTCAATTGGCGGTAAACCAATGTTGCAGCATGTGATTGATAGTTGTCAGCAATTAGACGCAGAATCAATTGGAGTAATAGTTGGACATGGGGCTGACCAAGTAAAACAGAGTGTTAAAGGAAAAAAATTAAATTGGGTTTCACAAGCTGAACAGAAGGGTACAGGTCATGCTGTTCTTCAGGCAGTTGATTTGATGTCTGATGACGATATTGTGATTATAGCTTATGGTGATGTCCCTTTAATCAAAACAGAAACGCTTAATAAACTAGCATCAAAATTAGATAGTGCAATATTGTCTGTTTTAACTACTAAATTAGATGAGCCTTTCGGCTATGGAAGAATTATTCGAGATGAGACGTTAAAAATTCAATCTATTGTTGAAGAAAAAGATGCTAATGCCGAAGAAAAGAAGGTTTCAGAAGTTAATTCGGGTTTTATCGCAGCAAAAGGCATTAACTTAAAGCGTTGGTTGCATCAAATAAAACCGATTAACGCACAAGGCGAATATTATCTTACAGATTGTATTGCAATGGCTGTTGCAGAAGGAGGCATTGTTGAATCTGTCATTTGTAAAAGCCCTCTAGAAGTTGAAGGGGTTAACGATCGAACGCAGCAAGCAAGATTAGAACGTGCTTATCAAAAGGAACAAGCTGACAAACTAATGGATGCTGGAGTAACTTTGGCTGATCCTGCTAGAATAGATATTCGGGGCTCATTAACAGCTGGTAAAGATGTTTTCCTAGATATTAATACAGTAATAATTGGTGATGTTGTTATCGGAAACAATGTAATAGTTCATCCAAACTGTGTTATTGAAAATACGGTTATTGGAAATAACTCTATAGTGAAAGCAAACTCTGTAATTGAATCATCCCATATCGGTAACTCATGCGATATTGGACCATTTGCTCGAATCCGTCCTGATACGGTGCTTCATGATGACGCGAAAGTAGGTAATTTTGTAGAAGTAAAAAAATCTACAATAGGTCGTGGAAGTAAAGTTAGTCATCTAAGTTATATTGGCGATACCACAATGGGTGAAAACGTTAATATTGGTGCTGGCACGATAACCTGTAATTATGATGGTGCTAACAAGTTCCAAACTATTATTGGTGATGAGGTTTTTATTGGTTCAGATACTCAACTAGTTGCGCCAGTAACTATTGCTAAGGGTTCTACTATCGGTGCTGGATCAACAATTACAAAAAATACTCCTGCTGACGAGCTAACGCTTTCTCGCTCAAAGCAAATGACAATTAAAGGCTGGTCAAGACCAGTTAAAAATAACAAAAAGGAAAATACCTAATGTGTGGAATTGTCGGAGCTATCGCCCAGCGACCAGTAACTGAGATATTACTCGAAGGACTGAGAAGATTAGAATACCGTGGTTACGATTCAGCTGGTGTTGCATTAATTGATGATGAAGGTTCTATTCAAAGAGTAAGATCTTTAGGTAAAGTTGCCGAATTAACCAAAAAATTAGAGCAATATCCTCAAGCTGGCCATACAGGGATTTCTCATACTCGTTGGGCAACTCACGGTGAACCTGCTGAACGCAATGCACACCCTCATATGAGCCAGAATAGAGTAGCGGTAGTACATAATGGCATTATAGAAAATTATGAAGTGCTACGTGCTTCACTAATTGAACAAGGCTATGAGTTTGAATCGGAAACTGATACCGAAGTCATTGTTCATTTAATTGAATCAAATCTCAAGGATGATGTAAGTCTACTTGATGCAGTCAAGACATCGCTAAAGCAATTACAGGGTGCTTATGCATTAGGTGTTATTTCTTCAGATGAACCTGATGTATTGATCTGTGCTCGTCAAGGTAGTCCTTTATTGATTGGTGTAGGTATAGGTGAGCATTTCATTGGATCGGACGTTCAAGCTCTATTGCCTGTAACTAGTTTGTTTATGTATCTTGAAAATGGCGACGTCGCAACATTAACTAAAAGTGATGTGGCTATAGAAGATGAATTTGGTAATTCTGTTGAACGTGAAGTCAAGCAATCTAAAGCTAGCTCTTTAGAATCAGATTTAGGCGACTATCGTCACTACATGCTCAAAGAAATTTACGAGCAACCTCACGCAGTTCAAAATACCTTAGAAGGTCGCTTAGGGCGAGATGATATAAAACAATGTATTGTTGGTGAGAATGTTTCCGAAACTTTAAAGCAAGTTGAAGAAGTGCAAATTGTCGCTTGTGGCACCAGCTATCATGCAGGTCTAATTGCTCGATATTGGATGGAGGCTTTAACAGATATTCCTTGCCATGTAGAAGTAGCAAGTGAGTACCGATATCGTCGTCAAGTACCAAGAAAAAATATGTTGTTTGTTACTTTATCACAATCAGGTGAAACAGCAGATACTTTAGCAGCGTTAGAAAAAGTTAAAACTGATGGCTGTCTTGGTAGTCTGAGTATTTGTAATGTGGCAGAGAGCTCATTGCAGCGTGAATCAGATTTTTCCTTACTAACTATTGCAGGTCCTGAGATTGGAGTGGCATCAACTAAAGCATTTACAACTCAATTAGTTGCATTGAAGTTGCTTATTGGTTTATTAATGCAAGCTAAGGGTGGTAGTGAAGATAAGGTTGCTAGAATGGTCGCAGATCTAAAGAAACTACCTGCTTTGATTGAGCAATCGTTAGAGCACGATAAAGCGATTGAGAAAATGGCTGAGCATTTTATTGAAAAACATAATGCTCTATTTTTAGGTCGTGGGGATCAATATCCTGTAGCAATGGAAGGGGCTCTCAAGCTCAAAGAAATTTCATATATTCACGCAGAAGCCTATCCTGCTGGCGAATTAAAACATGGACCTTTGGCATTAGTTGATAGTGAAATGCCAATAGTTGCAGTGGCTCCTAATACCAAATTATTAGAAAAGTTAAAGTCTAACTTGGAAGAAGTTCGTGCAAGAGGTGGAGTTTTATACCTGTTTGCAGATAAATCGTCAGGTATACAATCACAAGATAATATTGAAGTGATAGAGATGGATGATGTGCCAGAAAGTATTGCTGCTATTATTTATACGATTCCATTGCAGTTACTGTCATATCACGTCGCCGTATTTAAAGGGACTGATGTTGATAAACCTCGTAACCTAGCTAAATCGGTTACTGTCGAATAACTATTTAATAATAGTTAATATGGATCAGATCATTATAAATGAACCATTATATTAATTAGGGTAATTTTAGCCTGATCAATAAAAAGCCCGATGAAACCGGGCCTTTTTGTATCTACGAATTTCTTTCATTTTTTCCTAGTTGAATCCAAGTAACCAAAAATGAAAAGAGTCAAAAAGTAGGGGGTGTCTTTTTAAAAACAATTGCGGGTATTAAAAGTAATACAGTAATAACGAAGTCACTAAGATCACTGCCACCCATAAAACCATTGAACTACTGGGTGAGGTGTTGCCAAGTATGCCATGAGGTCCATTCTGCATATGAAGTTTTTCAAAAAGAAGCTGTAGTCTTTTTAAGAGTGAATCTGTCGTCTTTTTTACAAAATTCCCTGTATGTATTGAAAACTCTGTCCCAATTACACTTAGGAAGCGTCGATAAAACCAGTCGAAGTCTAGTGTGACAGTCAATGTACGTTTCATTAATGGCAGCAGAGCAAAAAATGCAAATCCTGCAAACAACAACACCTGAAACTGTGTAACTAAATGGCCAGCAGTGTAGGGCTCATAATCAAGCGGGTAAGGTAGGATCTCATAAAGTAGATTAGGGAAGATACCAATAAAAATACACAGAAAGGAAAAAATCGCCATGGCAGCACGCATATTTACTGGCGGCTCAGGCGGGCGTAATCCTGAATCCTTTTGGAAGAAAACAAACCATGGAAATTTTATTCCAGCATGTAAAAACACCCCAGCTGATGCTGCCATTAACATTAGCCAAACTATTACCATACCTTCATAAGCAGCAGCTGATGTTTCTAGAGATTTGGTAACAAAACCGGAAGTAAAGGGAACTGCAGAAATAGCTAGTGCACCAATAATTCCATATAGTGCAGTCTGAGGCATAGATTGGAATAGTCCGCCCAAATCAGTACATTTGCGTTTGCCAGTCATCATTAAAACGCTTCCAGCTGACATTAATAACAATGCCTTATAAATGATGTGAGCAAAAGCATGAGCGGATGCGCCATTCAACGATAGTGAAGTTCCGATACCTATTGCGACAACCATAAAACCGACTTGGTTAACAATACTATAAGCAAGTATACGACGCATATCGTTTTCCAATAGCGCGTAGATGATGCCGTAAAACACCATGTATAAACCGATAGGTATCAAAATTTCAGCGCCAGGAAATCCTACTAAAAGAGCAAATACAGCTGTTTTAGTTGTGAATGCGGATAGGAAGACAGTACCACTGGGTGAAGCTTCAGGGTAGGTGTCTGCGATCCATGCTGAAAAAGGTGGCGCACCTGCATTTATCAGAAAGCCAATCAGTATTAATACTTTGCCAATCGAATCTGGTTTCATGCTGGTAAAAGTGATATCACCCGTAGCCATTACATGTGCGGTAATACCTGCCATGAGTATTACACCTCCGAGGAAGTGTACCAACAAATAGCGCATACTAGCGCGATAAGCTGCTTCAGTGCCTGCAGCCCAGACAACAGCGGTTGATCCGAGAGCCATGATCTCCCAGAAAATAAATAAGGTAATCAGGTCGCCTGCGAAAGTGACGCCCACAGCAGAACCAGCATAGATAAATGCAGCGGTTAGTTCGAGTGTATTTGCTTGCTTCCAAGCATATAAACCTCCAACCATTGCCATAATTAAGAAAATAGTAGCAAATAAGCGTCCTTCAGGGTTGGAGTGGACTGGGCTTAATGCATAGTCTAGAAAAGGAAGGCTGACCGAATTACCCTCAGGTAGCGTCCATACTAGTGTAAGAGCTAATATTGGAAGGCCAATGAGCAGGATAGGTCGTAAAATACCTTTTAAAAAAGGAATCAGAAACGCGCCCAGTACTAGAATCAGTCCAGGAGGGAATGCGAAACTGGAGCTAACGACTTCATTCATCGTAGTAAGTATCCTTACGTTTTAAGAAAATACCCAGAAACTTTGCACAAATGACCATGGCAGTGCAGGTCAAAAAGCCATACCATGCAAAAAAACCAAATGTTGTATCCAGGGTAAATCCTGAACCCGGTAAATGTTGTTCGTGTTTTATAAAGAATTCTGGCAGTACGGCTAGAATGAGAATTCCTATTTGAATCATCCATAGCTTAGGAAGATTCTCCTTGCGGTAAAACCAATGTTTTTTTTCACTCATGGTTATTAACCTCGATTTTTTGATCCTGAGAATATAATTCTGACATCATAGTATGGACACTACCTACCAACCATTTGATTCGCGAGTTCTAGCGGTATCTGGTGGAAGAAGAATAATAAAATAGTCAGGCTGGCTGTTATCGTCAATGCAACTACCATTGGCCAAGGTGATTCACCATGATCAGAGTATTGTGAGTCGTCCGATTTATTTTCTTTTTTGAAAAACGCACGATAAATAATCGGAACAAAATAAGCCGTATTTAAAAGTGTTGATATAACAATAATTCCAACAGCCACAAATTGTTCGGTACTAAAAGCACCCAGCAGCATATACCATTTTGATAGAAAACCGGCTGCAGGAGGTATGCCGATCATTGAAAGTGCCCCAATCGTAAAGGCGCCCATGGTCCATGGCATTCGCCGACCTATTCCATCCAGTTGCGATATTTCTGTTTTATGTGCGGCGGTATATATTGAGCCTGCGGCAAAGAATAAGGTGACTTTACCAAAGGCATGCGCTGCAATATGTAATGCTGCACCTACTGCGGAAATTGGAGCAAGTATTGCTGCACCTAAAATGACATAAGATAGCTGGCTAATAGTGGAATAGGCCAAGCGTTTTTTCAGGTTGTCTTGTTGCAAAGCAATCAAAGAAGCAACGATAATGGTAAATCCAGCGATATAAAGTAACCAATCTCCACTACCAGAGATAGCAAGATTGTCGATACCAAATACATAGACAATCACTTTCAGTACACTGAATACACCAGCTTTTACAACCGCAACTGCGTGTAATAATGCGCTTACTGGGGTAGGTGCTACCATCGCAGAGGGTAACCACTTGTGAATAGGCATTAATGCTGCTTTGCCGATTCCATATACATACATAAGCAGCAGTAGGCCTAACATGGCACCTTCTAGCTTGTTACCAATGATGCCACCTGCTGCAAATTCCGTCGTACCAGCAATTAAAGATGTCCAAATAATGGCAGGTAATAATAAGCCAATAGACGTTGCAATAAGGATACCTAGATAAATGCGTCCACCACGCTTTGCAGCAGCATCACCCTTGTGTGTTACTAGTGGGTAGGTTGATAAGGTCAGTACTTCGTAAAAGACAAACAACGTAATCAAATTACCTGAAAAGGCAATACCCATAGTTGCTGCAATGGCAATGGCGAAAAAGACATAAAAGCGTGTCTGATACTTTTCTTGATTGCCGCGCATATAACCGATGGAATACAGCGAATTGATTGGCCATAATATTGCTGCAATGGTGGCAAATAGCATGCCCAATGGTTCAATAGCGAAATGAATATTTAATCCCGGAAGCATCTCCAATAGAGTAAATTCGGGTCGTTCGCCATTTGTTACTCGTATCAGTAGTGTCGCTACAACTACTAACAGACTTAATGCTGTAGCGAAGGTCATGGTTTCGCGCAGGTTATTTGATTTACTAGTTAACCAGATTAATATTGCGCCCACAGATGGAATTAATAAGCTCAGCCAGATCAGCGTTTCAGAGGCTATGCCGGCCATCATTGTATGCCTCCAAACAATAGCGTTGCTATATTTTTACTGATTTCTGCAGTGAAGGTTGCGTAAGTTCCAAAACCTAAATTTGCGATTACCAATATCCAAGTTGGAATGAGAAGTGAAAGTGGGGCTTCTGTAATATTGCTGCCTATTTCTTTGGTATCTGCAGGTTTAAAGTAGGCTGCCTCAACAATGCGCCAGATATAGACGACTGCTAATAGCGAACCAATGATAATGACAGCCACAATTGGCCATAAGCCGCGTTCAATACTAGCCAGCATAAGATACCATTTAGAAATGAAACCAACTGTTAGTGGTACGCCTATAAGACTCAGGCCACCCAGTACGATTGCCATAAAAGTCCATGGCATCTGCTTTCCAATGCCAGCGAGACGATTGATGTTTGTATTGCCAATCTGATAACACAATGCACCTAGTGCTAGAAACAATGCGCCTTTCATTAAGGAGTGATTAAATATATGTAATAACGTTGCGGTCAGGCCATTAATATTAGCAAGGCTGATACCTAATAACATATAGCCGATTTGTGCGACCGATGAATAGGCCAGCATTCGCTTAAGGTCAGATTGAAAGATGGCAACTACTGAAGCAACAATGATCGCAATACAGGCAAGTGGCATGAATAGCCATTGAATTTGCATAGTGTCAAAGTTGAAGTCTGCTCCGAATATGGTAAACATAAAGCGTAGCATGGCGTAGAGTGCTACCTTGGTCGCTGTAGCAGCTAAAAAAGCTGAGACAACAGAGGGTGCGTAAGCATAGGCATTAGGTAGCCACAAGTGAAGCGGGAACATCGCCAGTTTGAGGCCAAAACCTACGATTAAAAAGCCATAGGCAACCCGCAATGTTCGTGAACCATGTAGGTCTTGTATTTTGTCAGCCAAATCAACCATATTCAGACTGCCAGTAAGCATGTAAAGCAACCCAATACCAATAAGAATAAAGGTCGCTCCAATAGTACCCATAATCAAGTACTGAAAAGCTGAAGTTAGTCCGCGACGATCACGTCCAAGTGCAATCAAAGCGTAGGTAGAAAGAGAAGATATCTCCAGAAGTACGAATACATTAAAGGCGTCACCAGTGATTGTCATCCCTAGTAGGCCAGCCATGCATAGTAGCATCAGCACATAAAATAGTGACTGGTGTTGAGGTGGGATTTCCTTTTCAATACTTGTTTGTGCATAAGGAAAAACTACAGCAGCTATACCCGACACAATTAACAGTACAAAAGAATTTAGGGCGTCGATGCGATATTCAATACCCCAGGGTGCAGCCCATCCGCCAAATTCATAGCGAATCACGTCACCGGCTTGAACTAGTATGAACAAATGCAGCGCTATTGCAAAACAAGCCCAGCTAACCAGTGTAGCAAAAACCCAAATAAGACGTGTTTGCTTACCAAGTAGCAGTGCAATGGGCGCGGCTAATAAGGGTAAGACGACCTGTAACGCAGGCAAATGTTGCAGTAATGTATCAAACATTAGTTATTTTCATCCTTAGCCTGACTTCTTGCTTCTTCCATATCTCTCTCGGTATCAAGAGCAAGTAACTCATCTTCTTCAATACTGTCGTAGGCTTCCTTGATGCGAACTATAAGCGCAAGCCCTAATGCAGTAGTAGCTACACCAACGACAATAGCAGTAAGGATCAAAACGTGGGTAAGTGGGTTGGAATATTTTTCAATACCCTCACCTAGAATCGGAGCAGTACCTCCAGCGACCTTACCCATGAAAATGAATAACATAAAAACTGAGGTTTGGAAGATATTTAGACCGATGATTTTTTTTACCAAATTATTGCTGCCGATTACGATGTAAAAACCAACCATCATTAAAAAGATTACTATCCAATAATTATATAAGCCGAGAGCGTCCATTATTTTTTCAACACCTAAATTATTTGATTATCAGTAGAAAGTGCCTTGCTTCTACTCATAAAGGCATAGTAAATACTCAGCATGACAGCCGCTACGGTGATACCAACTCCCAATTCGATAATTATAATTCCGTAATGCTGGCCATGTAAGGGGTCATGCGCTAAAACATTATAATTTAAGAAATTTCCACCTAAAAAGAAACTGGTTACTCCAGTACCACCATAAAGTAATACTCCAAAAGCAGCTAAGGCACGTATTAGTCCCGGTGAAATAAGTAACATTGACTCTCGTAAGCCAAATGTTAGTGCGTATAAAATAATTCCTGCGGCAAAAATAACTCCAGCCTGAAAACCTCCACCGGGACCGAAATCGCCATGGAACTGTACATAGAGTGCGAACAATAAAATATAGGGTATAAGTAGTTTTGCCATTATAGGAAGGATAGGCTGCGGTGGATAATCATTGGGTAATTTAGCCGGTGTTTCCGGGGGTAAGCTAACGCCTAATAATGTTAATACGCCTATTAAAGCGGTAAATACAACTACGGTTTCACCAAAAGTATCAAATCCTCGGTAACTTGCTAGAACCGAAGTAACTACATTGGGAATACCGATTTCTTTGGCTGAATCTTCCAAATAGCGTGGCGTTACATGCGTATGTACTGGGTTATCAGCTGCTCCGAAAGGAGGTAAGTCCAGTGTTCCGTATATCAATACAGCGCCTGTAATAATAACTACAAACAAAGGTAGAATGGGATTGCGAGTGGATGTCTTTTCCTTGTAACCCGTCATAACTAATGTGCCTAGCATTAATACAGTAGAAATTCCTGCGCCTACCGCTGCTTCAGTAAATGCCACATCCACGGCGTCCAGTACAATAAAAATACAGGCAGATAATAAGCTATACATACCAAACAACATTACCGAAGCAAAAAGGTTTTTCATTCGTGTGATGGCAATACTGGTTGCCGCCAACATGGTAATAAGTACGATGTCTATGAAGAGTTCTATGACTTTTTCTCCTGTTGTGCTGCATCCTTGCGAAGCAGAGGTTGTAAGCCTGTTTTATAAGCAGCTTTTATCAATGCGTGAGCTGCCGCTGGGCTGGTAAACCAGGTAAATAACAAAATAAAAATCAACTTTACTGCTATTAGAGAAAATCCAGCTTGTAGTACTAAGCCAAAAATAATGCAGGCGGTACAAAGCGTATCAGTGATTCCTGCTGCATGCATTCTGGTATAGAAGTCTGGAAAACGAAATAAACCAACCGCTCCACTTATGCCGAGGAAAACACCGATAAATAATAGTATGGAGCTTAGGATATTTATCAATAATTCCATTACTGATTATCCTCTGTTGAAAATTCTTTATTTGTTGAGGACTCTTTCTCGGTTGAAGACTCTATAGGCTGATCTTTTTCAATGGTATCTTTAACAAAGTTAAGCACTGCAATTACACCAATAAAATTTATAAGTGCATATATCAAAGCAATATCTAAAAATTCTGGGCGTCCAGTAAGGAACCCATAAAGAGCAATAAACAAGACAGTTTTAGTGCCAAACATATTGACTGCTAGGATACGGTCATAAATACCTGGGCCCACAAATGCTCTTATTAGGGCAAGTGCCATAATGACTAGCACTGCAACTGTGGCTGAGAAAAATACTAAAGTCATAGTACTTCTTTCTCAAGTCTTGCTACTCGTATATCCATTTCACCTTTTTCAAGATCATCAACGAAATCTTCAAGTAAACCATAAACGGTTACTTCGTTTCCTTTGACGTCCATAGAGATTGTCCCTGGGGTGAGTGTAATTGAATTTGCATAAGTGGTTTTACCCATACG
>JBALXO010000014.1:40709-50787 GCA_036960615.1 Cocleimonas sp.
TAATGGGTCATACCAATAACCTGACATTAATAGCCAAAAAGTAGCAAGACCAAATGTGAGAAAAACTATGTAAAGCATATAAAGGTTCTATGTTTTAATTTTGTGTAGGTTAAAGGACTAATTGTTTTCAAAGAGCTTAGTAGGGGATATTATCATCATATCTTTTAAACTGTAATACGCGAAAATAAAAATAGCATATAAAAAAAATTATAGTGCTAAATCATTATTAGAAGTTCAGAAATAGTACAGTTTATTTCATATTGCTATAAATGCTTTCTACAAGATTGTCACCCAACCAGATTAAAGTAGTTTATTTTTAACTAACTCTTATAATAGTACTGAAAAAGCAATAGTTTTCTAATACACTAAAATAAGTTAAATTAAATTTAATAACTTAGTGTAGTTAATTGTAGAAATCTTGCCCTGAACTATTTCAATAACGTCTCACGTTATTATTTCTGTGCAAAGCTTTCATAAAGAATATCTGGTATAGAGATCAAGCATGGAAAGCGCCACCAGTTCTTTTGTTAAAGAATTAAAGCATAGATTTACGCCTTTCTTGGATTGGATTGGCGATCTAAAAGATGTGAATGTCCTTAAGGCAGATGCCATAGCGGGTCTCACTGTTGCACTAGTATTGGTTCCACAGTCGATGGCGTATGCGCAACTAGCAGGTCTACCGGCATATGTTGGTTTATACGCCTCTTTTCTTCCAGTAATTTTCGCCTCTTTTTTTGGTTCATCAATGCAATTGGCAACTGGCCCTGTTGCAATTGTATCTCTATTGACTGCCGCTGCGCTTGAGCCATTGGCTATTCAAAATCCTGAAGGTTACTTAGCTTACGCCGCAATTTTGGCTTTTATTGTAGGTGTCTTTCAACTGTCCTTGGGTCTTTTGAGGCTAGGCATATTAGTGGATTTCTTATCTCATCCTGTAGTGGTTGGCTTTACCAATGCGGCTGCTTTAATTATCGGTACTTCTCAGTTAGGTAAAATATTTGGTATTGATACACGAAAGGGCGATCATCATTATGAGACTGTTTGGAATTTGTTTTTGGATATTCCTTCGACTCACATGCCGACCCTAATCATGGGCGTGCTATCTATTTTGTTATTAGTATTGTTGAAAAAGTTTGCACCTCGGCTCCCCAACGTTTTAATCACTGTTGTAATTTGTATTTTACTTTCATATTTCTTGGACTATGACGCTAAGGGCGGAAGTATTATTGGTTTTATTCCGGTTGGTGTACCTGGTTTTAAAATACCTGAAGTCGGTTTTAATCAAATGGTGAATCTTATTGTCTCCGCTGCCATTATTGCCTTGCTAGGATTTGTGGAAGCAATTTCTGTGGCTAAGGCAATTGCATCCGAAACTCGCCAACGGCTTTCAGCTAATCAAGAATTAGTCGGGCAGGGTATAGCCAATATTGTTGCTTCAGCGTTTCAAGCTTATCCAGTTTCTGGTTCATTCTCTCGTTCAGCTGTGAATTTTGATGCTGGCGCTAGAACAGGGTTTGCTTCTATAGTCGCAGGAATCATCGTTGCGATTACGTTATTATTTTTAACACCATTATTATTTCATTTACCTCAAGCAACACTGGCTGCAGTTATTATGGTAGCGGTATTTAATCTGATAAAAATAGAACCTGTAGTGCATGCATGGAAAGTTCATCGCCATGATGGTTTTGTTGCTGTTGCAGTATTCTTAACTACCTTGTTTTTTGCGCCACATTTAGAGAAAGGCATCATGACAGGTGTGTTGTTGTCTTTAGGTTTGTTCTTGTATCGTACCATGACCCCACGTTTTGTTGAGGTTGGCCGACATGAGGATGGTAGTTTACGAAGTGCTGATTTATTTAGTCTAGTTACCAGCGATACCATTTCGGTATTCCGTTACGACGGTGACTTGTATTTTGCCAATGCGGGTTATTTGGAGGGAAAGATTTTAAACAATCTAGCGAAAAAACCTAATTTAAAAGTAATGATTTTGGATTTTGAATCAGTAGATTTGGTTGATTCTACGGGTGAAGAAACATTAACTCGTGTGGTAGAAAGGCTCGAGGCAGCTGGTATTGAGCTTTATATAGCTAGAGCAAAACGGAGCATGCTCGATGCTTTTACTCGATCTGGTTTGATGGAAAAAATAGGTAAAGAACGTTTCTTTAGGGAGCGTACTATTGCCGCTCGTTATGCTAAAGAAAAGTTTGGCGATGAGATCGATATAGAGCCGTTATTGAGCGTGAAGCATATTTAATTAATATCCAGTCTGTAATCTAATAAAAAAAGACCTCTTGCTGAGGTCTTTTTTTATGCTACATTTTCAGCATGACAATTAAAGTATTATATTTTGCCAGTTTGCGTGAAGAAATTGGCCGGGCTAGTGATGAATTCGATTTTTCAAGTGATGAATTATCCTCTTTAAGTCTTGACAAGTTATGGCAAAAAGCAACAGGCCAATCGTCATTTCCTGGGCAGCTATTAGTTGCGGTTAATCAAGAATATAAAGAACCACAAGCATTACTTAAAGATGGTGATGAAGTTGCGTTTTTTCCTCCAGTTACTGGAGGCTGATATGTCTGTTGAAATGGTAAGTCCAACAAGTCCTCGTAAAATATTGATTGTTGAAGAATCATTTGATCCTCTTTGGTTGCAAGGCGATTATGAAGCTGAAAGTATGGGTGGCAAAACCGATTATGGTGCTACGGCTAATTTTGTAGGCACCATGCGCGACTTTAATGAAGGTGATGATGTGCTCAGTATGACGCTGGAGCATTATCCTGCAATGACGGAAAAGCAGCTCAATGAAATTGTAGATCAAGCTTGTGAGAAATGGCCGATTCTAAATACTTTAATCGTCCATCGAGTCGGTGAGATTTTTCCTGCGGAGTCTATTGTATTGGTGGCGGTTTGGTCTGCGCATCGCAATGCAGCTTTCGATGGCTGTCGCTATATTATGGAAGCATTAAAACACCAAGCGCCTTTTTGGAAGAAAGAAGCGCTAACCGCGGGTGATTCCCGTTGGGTGGCAGAAAATACCAAAGGTGAGTAAAAATTTGTTTGATCTGATATAAAAAGACACCCCCTACCTTTTGGGCGCTTTTCAATTCCTTTCTTCGATTATCTCTAGTCGTATTATTGTGATTTCTGCTCTTTTAATTAATAGATTATATTTCCTTAGTAAAGTGACATCTAAAGTGATGTCAGGGCTTACCTACCGAATTTAACTTTCTGCATTCCATTCGCCAGACTTACCACCACTCTTCTTTAATAAACGCACACCATCAATTACCATGCCTTTATCAACCGCTTTACACATATCATAGATAGTTAGTAGAGCAACTTGAGTCGCATTCAAAGCCTCCATCTCAACCCCTGTTTTCCCATCGGTAGCGACGGTTGTTTGGCAGTAAACCGAAGCTGGGTTTGTAATAGTTTGTAGTTCAATTTCGACGTGAGTGAGCGATAACGGGTGACATAAAGGAATCAATTCAGGTGTTTTTTTAGATGCCATGATGCCTGCAACTCTGGCGATCCCTAAGACATCGCCTTTTTTATTATTGCCAGCTAAAATACGTTGTAAGGTTTCGTCTTTCATTAGAATCCGGCCTTCGGTGACGGCAACACGCTTGGTAATTTCTTTGGCTCCAATATCAACCATATGCGCTTCACCTTGCTGGTTAAAATGAGTCAGTTGATTATCGTCTTTATTCATTACGTATCCTTTTGATTCTTTCGGTCAGGTTTTATTGTTTATTTAACTTATTATATGACACCCCCCACCTTTTTGAAGGTTTTTACCTACATTGATATTATTTAAATCACAATGCGTGTTATGCGACACCAAGGTAGATGGAACTATCTCACTTTGTGATGGTTGTCGAGCTGACTTGCCTATAGTAGAAGTTGCCTGTAACTCTTGCGCCTTGCCGATTGTTGCCGATAATAAAAGTAATTTCTGTGGTCAATGTATCGGCCATGACTTTTATGTCGATTATGCTATTAACCTTTTTCATTATGTGAATCCGGTAGATTACTTGATTGGGCAAATGAAATTTCAGCAGCAATTATCTGTCGTAGCTGTTTTGGCTGATTTACTAAAGGCTCATATTGAAAGTAATACCTTAGAGCATGGTTTACCTGATGCTTTGTTGCCGGTGCCATTACATAAAAAGCGTTTAACCAAGAGAGGTTTTAATCAATCTTTGGAAATAGTAAAGCCTCTGGCGAAGTCTCAGAGTATTCCGCTATTATTAAACACAATCGAGCGAGTTAAAAATACACAAGCACAAACTAATTTGAGCAAACAAGCGCGAAAGAAGAATGTATCTGGTGGTTTTACCTTATTAGAAAAGCCATTACACTCACATATCGTTATAATCGACGATGTGGTAACAACTGGCGCGACTACAAATGAATTGGCTAAGTTGCTGAAAAAATCTGGCGTAGAAAAAGTAGGTGTTTGGTCGTTAGCAAGAGCAGATCTCAGCTAGAGTAAAAAAATACGAATAAGAAGGAAAAAACGATGATTAAAAGCATGACGGCATTCGCTAATAGTGAAGAAAGCTTTGATGAAATATTATTAAGTTGGGAGATACGCAGCGTCAATCATCGTTATCTCGATGCCAGTGTTTATTTGCCTGAAGGTTTTGCAAATCAAGAAGCGTCTTTAAAAGAATTAATCAGGAAGAAAATAGGCAGAGGAAAGGTCGATGCTAGGTTGGTTTGTAATTCAGTCGAAGAAGTACAGCAGGGTAAGTTAAGTATTAACGAAACTTTGGTAAAAAGATTGCTAGATGCCCAAAATTTATTAGAAGTCGTAGCTAAGCAAACGTCATCTGAGCAATTGACGTCACTATCCACGATGGAAGTTTTAAATTTTCCTGGTGTCTTAGGAAATTCAAAAGTTGATTACAGTCAATATAATAAAGCTGTTGTTGTATCGTTTAAAATTGCTTTGAATAACTTAATAGCAAGCCGAGAAGGAGAAGGGTCACGCTTAAAAGAAATGCTATTGTCGCGAGCAATCAGCGTTAAAGAAATTGTTGCTGAAGTCAGGGTAAAGCGCCCCGCTGTCGTTGCGGCCTTGCGTGAGAAAGTAATAAAAAAGCTATCTGATCTAGATATTGAAACAGATAATAATCGTTTAGAACAAGAATTGGTGATTCAGGCACAGCGCCTTGATGTTGATGAAGAGCTAGATCGACTAGATTCTCATGTCGAAGAATTGCTTGCAGTTTTGGAGCGCAACGAGCCTATTGGTAGACGCTTAGATTTCTTGATGCAGGAATTAAATCGTGAAGCGAATACCTTAGGGTCGAAAGCAAATGATGCTGCAACCACTAAAGCTTCAGTAGAGTTAAAAGTATTGATCGAACAAATGCGCGAACAGGTAATGAATATCGAATAAATATCTTTCATTTATAAGAATCGTTATTCCTTATAACTGTGGGGAAATGCCCAAAAAGATGGGAGGTGTCTTCTAAAGTAATATATATCGTTTATTGAGATTTTTTGTCTCATTTATATCGGAAATAGTGTATTTAAGCAGTGTTTTTTAAGGACTGTTTAATCATATTTTAAAATCTAATTTATCTGCACGATTAAATTAAAAAAATTATAGGGTGCTTAGTTGTTAAGTGCTTTTATACACGTTATATTCCCACTTTTAAGTAACGTGTCGAACGTGGTTTTTTTGCGTGCGTTAGTTTCTAAACCCTCATTAAGGAAAAGTTTATGCTTGCCGAGTATTTACCTGTTCTCATATTCCTGGGAGTCGGATTTGGATTAGCAATTTTTATGCTAATACTAGGTAGTTTGCTGTCTCCTCATCGTCCTAATGAGGCGAAAAATTCCCCATTCGAATGTGGCTTCGAGGCCTTCGGCGATGCCCGTATGAAGTTTGATGTGCGCTATTACTTAGTGGCTATCCTCTTTATTATCTTTGATCTTGAAATAGCATTCTTATTCCCTTGGGCGATCGTGCTCGACAAGATCGGTTTATTCGGTCTTATCTCTATGGGTGTTTTCCTCGGTATTCTCATTATCGGCTTCATTTATGAGTGGAAGAAAGGAGCATTAGAATGGGAATAGAAGGCAAATTAGCAGAAGGCTTTGTTACTACAAGTGCTGATAAATTAATTAACTGGGCCAGAACCGGTTCAATGTGGCCAATGACGTTTGGTTTGGCGTGTTGCGCAGTTGAAATGATGCAAGCGGGCGCTTCGCGTTACGATATGGATCGCTTCGGCATTCTATTTCGTCCGAGTCCGCGTCAATCAGACGTCATGATTGTGGCAGGTACACTTACCAATAAAATGGCGCCAGCGCTTCGTAAAGTTTACGATCAAATGGCTGAGCCACGTTGGGTTATTTCAATGGGTTCATGTGCAAATGGTGGTGGTTATTATCATTATTCATATGCAGTTGTTCGTGGTTGTGATCGGATTGTGCCTGTTGATGTTTATGTTCCAGGTTGTCCGCCAACAGCGGAGGCACTGCTTTACGGTATCATCCAGTTACAGAACAAAATTAAAAACACCAATACTATTGCAAGACAGGATAGCGCCTAATGAGTGAGTCTTTGCAAGCATTAAGTGCATACATTGCTGGAGCACTTGCAGATAAAATTCAGAACCCAGTATTAGCTCTCGATGAGTTAACAGTGGAGGTTGCGCCTCAAGATTTAATTGAAGTGGCTACTTTTTTGCGCGATGACGATGCTTGTCATTTCGAACAATTGATTGATGTCTGTGGTGTTGATTATTTAAGTTATGGCGATTCAGAGTGGGATGTTGGCGGGAGTAGCTTTACTCGTGGTGTAAAGCGAGAATTCTCTTTTGATGATAATGAGCTTGGTGAAGATACGCCTGAGTTTGAAGGTGAACGTTTTGCCTCAGTTACTCATTTATTATCTATTAAAAATAACCAGAGAATCCGGGTCAAAGTTTACTGTGACGATAACGAATTTCCATTGGTTGATTCGCTAACTGGTGTATGGAGTTCAGCTAATTGGTTCGAGCGTGAAGCATTTGACCTATTCGGTATTATGTATAATGACCATCCTGATTTACGTCGAATTTTAACGGACTACGGTTTTTCTGGACATCCATTCAGAAAAGATTTCCCGCTGATTGGTCAGGTCGAAATGCGTTACGACGAAGAGTTAGAGCGTGTCGTCTATGAGCCTGTTTCAATTGAGCCACGTACCTTGGTGCCGCGTATCATTCGAGAAGATGGTCGATTTACTAGAAATGCAGAAAATAAAAAGAGTAATGTCGATGAGGTTGAAAAATAACCATGCCTGAAATTCGTAACTTTACTCTTAACTTTGGTCCAGCTCATCCGGCGGCGCATGGCGTATTACGTTTGGTGTTAGAAATGGATGGCGAGGTAATTCAACGCGCTGATCCACATGTTGGTTTATTGCATCGTGGTACCGAAAAACTAGCTGAAAGTAAGCCGTACAACCAAAGTATTGGTTATATGGATCGACTCGATTATGTATCGATGATGTGTAATGAGCATGGCTATGTATTGGCGTTAGAGAAAATGCTCGGCATTGAAGCGCCGATTAGAGCGCAATACATTCGTACGATGTTCGATGAAATCACTCGAATACTGAATCACTTATTATGGATTGGCGCTCACGCACTAGACGTTGGCGCGATGACAATGTTCTTGTATGCCTTCCGTGAACGCGAAGATTTGATGGATGTTTATGAGGCTGTATCTGGTGCTCGTTTACACGCTACTTATTACCGTCCCGGTGGCGTTTATCGTGATATTCCTGATGTTATGCCATTACATGAAAAATCAAAGTGGTATAGCGATGCAGATATTACGCGTCTAAATGATAATCGTGGTGGTACCGTTTTAGATTTCATAGAAGACTTCACTAACCGTTTTCCTAAATGTGTAGACGAATATGAAACCTTACTTACAGATAACCGTATCTGGAAACAGCGCTTGGTTGATATCGGTATCGTTTCACCAGAGCGTGCTTTGCAACTTGGTTTAACCGGTGCGATGTTACGTGGCTCTGGTATCGAATGGGACTTACGTAAGAAACAACCTTACGCAATGTACGAAGCAGTCGATTTTGATGTTCCTATAGGCACTAATGGTGATAGTTATGATCGTTATTTGGTGCGTATGGAAGAATTCCGACAGTCGAATAGAATCATCAAGCAATGTGTAGATTGGTTGCGAGCGAATCCAGGTCCAGTGATGCATGAAGATCACAAGATCACTCCACCGAAACGCGAAGCTATGAAAGGTGATATGGAAGCATTGATCCATCACTTTAAACTAGCTACCGAAGGTTATTGTTTGCCAGAAGGAGAGGCTTATGCAGCGATTGAACATCCTAAAGGTGAGTTCGGTTGTTATGTGGTTTCTGATGGAGCGAATAAGCCGTATCGTTTAAAAGTACGAGCTCCCGGTTTTGCACACATGTCAGCGATGGACGAATTAACCAAAGGTCACATGTTGGCCGACGTGGTAACAGTAATAGGTACGATGGATATAGTATTTGGTGAGGTGGATAGATAGATGTCTGAGATTATCAAAATGGCGAGCGCTACTCTGACTTCAACTACTCTTTCAAAGCACGAACGAGATGATATAGATTCGTGGGTTGCACGCTTCCCTGAAGAACGTTCTCAGTCAGCTTTATTAGCGGCATTGCGTGCGGTAATGCACGAAGATCATTACCTTTCAACGGCAAAGATGAATGCAGTTGCTGATTATATGGGGCTATCTAAGATTGCCGTGTATGAAGTGGCTAGTTTTTATTCTATGTACGAGTTAGATGAAAAAGCTGCAGCAAAAAACAGTATTTCTGTTTGTACCAATGTGTCCTGCATGTTGAATGGCTCGGATCAGGTTGTTGAGCATTTAGAAGAGCGCTTAGGTATTAAAATGGGTGAATCTACTCCAGATGGTCAATTCTTTTTCAAAGTTGAAGAAGAGTGTCTAGCTGCCTGTTGTGGAGCTCCAATGATGCAACTAAATCATGTATATCACGAAAATTTAACCCCAGATAAAATCGATGCCTTACTTGAAAGTGTTAAAACTAATGGTTCATTACACAAGAAGGAGACAAGCTAATGGTTGATCAAGTTTGTTTCACGACTAAACAGTTTGCCGATAAGCCGTATTCTTTAGAGAACTACCTAAAGATTGGTGGTTATCAAATGTGGCAAAAAATTCTTGATGAGAAGACTGATCCAGTTGAAATCATTGAGCAAATAAAAGCTTCTGGACTTAGAGGTCGTGGTGGAGCAGGTTTCCCTACAGGTCTAAAGTGGAGCTTTATGCCACGCAATATGCCTGGGCAAAAATACATCGTTTGTAACTCAGATGAATCTGAGCCAGGCACTTGTAAAGATAGAGATATTCATCGTTTTAATCCACATGCTTTAGTAGAAGGTATGGCGATTGCAGGTTATTGCATTGGTGCGACTGTAGGTTACAACTATATGCGTGGCGAGTGGATGGACGAACCATTTATTCGTTTTGAGCAAGCGGTTAAAGAAGCCTATGAAGCAGGTTATCTAGGTAAAAATATTCAAAAAACTAAGGTTGATTTCGAATTGCACGGTACTTTAGGTGCAGGCGCTTATATCTGTGGCGAAGAAACGGCTTTACTAGAGTCTCTAGAAGGTAAAAAAGGCCAGCCGCGTTTTAAGCCACCATTTCCAGCGAGCTTCGGATTATACGGCCGTCCAACCACAATCAATAATACCGAGAGTCTTTCTTCGATACCTGCGATACTTCGTGGTGGATCAGAATGGTTTAAAGACATGGGCGTTGAAGGTTCTGGCGGAGAAAAATTATTCTCGGTTTCAGGGCACTTAAATAACCCTGGAAATTTTGAAGTGCCAATGGGCCTTCCGTTTAAAGATTTGCTCGAAATGGCTGGGGGTATGCGTAACGGCAATAAACTCAAAGCAGTTATTCCTGGTGGTTCATCAGTACCTGTATTAAAGGGTGAAGTGATGATGGGACTCACCATGGACTACGATACGATCCAGAAAGCAGGTTCTTATTTGGGTTCTGGCGCTGTTATTGTGATGGA
>JBALXO010000165.1:0-2985 GCA_036960615.1 Cocleimonas sp.
TCACCTTTTAAAACATTAACGATGTAATAACCGTATTGTTTCCACAATGGCTCATCTAAATGATAAACAGCTTCTAGGTTGGCAGCGATTTCTGGCGGGATTTCTCTTTCAGAATCGAAGGGCCCACCTGGCGCCATCCGAATCAAAAAGAAAGAAATAGTCACTATGATAAATAGTGTAGGAATAACACCTAAAATGCGTTTTGAGATATATGCCCACATAGTCGTTTAGATCTTTACCCTATTTTGTACTTTATATGGAACGAAGATCTGCATCATAGAAATCACAAAACGGTTAAAAAATAACAGGCAGCTATGAACATAAAACCACAGGTGTAAAAAGAGATCATACGTATAGACTTATTTACCGTATCACCAAGTAGAAACACTCCCAGAGAGGACATTGCCCAACATGGCGCTGATAAAAGAGCGAATACTGCTGGCCCCGTTAACATTTCATAACACGTTTCACCGTAGGTACAGCTCAAATAATCGCGGTAGAGAGACACGACTAGTGCTAAAAATGCAAAGCCAGCTACTGTTCCCAAAAGTATAAGTAACCAAGCGATTATTGTTTTCGTAACCATATTATCTCAACTTTAAGTGCTTATTTACTAAGGTAACGACTAGGATGAATATCCATCACATTATCTACCCAGCCTTTTAACTCAGGGCTTAGTAAATGCTGAGTCGTATAATAATAAATCGGAATTAAAGGCATTTCAGAGAGCAAAATCTTCTCGGCTTGTTGCATTAGATCAATACGTTTCTCAGCATCCAATTCGGTTTCAGCTTGCTTCATCAAGCCATCGTAATCTGCGTTTTTCCAACCCGCAGGATTCATCGTACCTACATCAGAACGGAACAGATCAAGAAAATTCGAGGCATCATTATAATCACCAATCCAACCCGATCTAACTAATTGAAATTGACGTTGCGAACGAGAATTCAAATAAACCTTCCACTCCTCATTGCGCAACTTAACTTTAACGCCCAAGGTTTGCTTCCACATCGCTGAAATCGCAATCGCGATCTTTTTATGATTTTCGCTGGTGTTATATAACAACTCAACTTCAAGCGGTTTGTCTTTTGAATACCCTGCTTTCGCGTATAAACTTTTGGCTAAAGCAACACGTTCCTTATTCGCCAATGACAACTCAGGAATCGCTTGCGAGGTATAACCATTCATTCCCGGTGGCACCCAACTAAGCCCCGGCAATTCACCTGCCTTGGTAACTTTTTCGGTTAAAATCGTTCTATCAATCGCAAAACTCAAAGCCTTACGCAAATCAGGATTATCCTTAAACGGCGCTTGTTCTAAATTCATCGCAAAATAATACGTACCGATATAAGGCGTATTCCGAAAATTAGCCTTCAGGTTCTTCTCAATCCACTTCAATTGATCCGATGGCACATCTTCAGTGACATCCAACTCCCCTGCTCTAAAGCGCTTTAGTTCAGCACCTGTATCTTCAGTCGGATGAAAATAAACAGTATCAAAATGAATGTTATCTGCATCTCGATAATGAGGGTTTTTAACCACCTTAAGTTTTGTTTGAGGCTTCCACTCAGCTAATTGATAAGGACCATTTGAAATTAGGTTATTCGGACGCGTCCATTTTTTACCGTGCTTTTCAATAGATTTTAAATACACAGGATAAGTCATATGATGACTCAACAAACCCGTCAAATAAGGCGTAGGATTCTCTAGCTCAATCTTTAACGTTAAATCGTCTGGTGCAGATATTCCCAGCTTCGTAACATCCTTAATCTCACTCTTATTAATCGCCTTCGCATGCTTCACAGGCCAAAGGATAAACGCATACTCAGAAGCCGTTTCAGGTGAAAGCGCACGCTGAAAAGCATTCACAAAATCACTCGCTACGACCTTTTCGCCATTCGACCATTTACCGTCATCGCGTAAATTAAACGTCCATAACTTACCGCTTTCATCCTGCTCCCACGACTTAGCCGCACCAGGAATCAACGAACCATCTGCCGCGACAGAAACCAAACCCTCAAATAAATCACGTTGGATATTCGCCTCAGGAACACCCGTAGACTTATGCATATCCATCGTCTCAGGTTCAGCGCCATTACCACGATGCAACACGCTCTCTGCATTAGCAGAAATATTAAGAGTGAATAATGTAGTAAAAAACAGGATGAATTTAAAAGAAGAAAAAGAACAAACAATGCGATTGAATTTCATTGGGTCTCAAAGATGGTTAAGTTGCTTGATTGTATAATGTTTGATGGGCTTATTGCTACAGAGCAATTAAAAAGACAGTTCTGCTGAGCCATGTCGAAGCACCCCCCTACTTTTTATAGGTTTTCAACCAAACCAATATGAAATCAGATTAATTGTTTAAGTAATAAGTTTTTCAGGAGTATCTCTGCTACTTAATAAAAGCACCTCATCATAGATAAAGAGTCGCTAGTTAAGCCCTTTGCAGTTATTAGCATCAAAAATATCGATATACCTTGATGTACATCAATTGGCTTCAGATAAGAAAGCCTATGGTAAAACTTCAATAAGAAAGGAGAATATTATGAAAACCATGAAAACCATTAGCTTGTTGCTGGCATCAGTGGCTTTGATGCTAACGCCCTTAGCACATGCGGATGGAGATTTAAGCCGTGCCGATGTTAAAACTGTGGTATTGGAAATGGGCACTAACGACGACAAAAGCATGTACTTCAAACCCAGTCACCTCAAACTTAAAACCGGGCAAGCATACAAGATAGTTCTTAAGAATGTGGACAAGGTAAAGCATGAAGTTGAAGCAAACGAATTTGCGAACAAGATATTCACTCGTAAAGTTGAAGTCAATGACAGTAAAGGTGGGTTGCTTGCTGAAATTAAAGGCAGCATTCGTGAGGTCGAGATTGGGCCAATGACGCAAGTAGAATGGTTTGTTGTCCCAGTTCAAACGGGCACAGAAATGGAAATGGTATGTGCTTTGCCGGGTCATAAAGAGGCGGG
>JBALXO010000165.1:3085-4151 GCA_036960615.1 Cocleimonas sp.
ATAATTTTTGTAGTCGTTTCATTTCTGTTGCTAAGCAATTTTAATAATTACGGCAACCAAGGAAACGTTATGTTGGGTGGTAGCGGTATGATGAAAAACACTATGATACTAGGGGAACGGACACCACAGAACACCAACAGCCAATCTGTTCAGGGATATCAACAGGCAAAAATAACCTGCACACAGTGTCATACTATGATTCACCCCAATGAGTACACAAGATCAGAGTGGCCAAGCATCATCAGAAGAATGGAAAACCTGATGAGAAGGGATCGTATGATCATGCCGAATCAATCTGAACTGAGATCTATCACTAATTATTATGTGGGAAATTCCTACTGATGTAAAAACGTTGAAGAGAAGAAAGGAAAGCATCATGTTAGTTAAAATAGACACCCATTTCAAAGTAATAGCGATCGTATTGTTTTCGATGGTTTTATCCACTTGCACGGATTCTGAACGCTCCCGAGAGAATTCTAAAAAGACTGGGTCAAATTTTAGTAGCGAGGGAGAGCGAATATATTTCACAGGTATATCCAGTTCCGGTGATGCAATTCGTCCTATTGGAGGGCAACATCATATGCAAATGCATGGTGGGAGTTGTGCTACTTGTCATGGCTTTGATAAAGAAGGTGGTGTCAGAATGTGGCCAAGATTTTGGGTGGTAACACCAGCATTGACTCTTGATTCCCTCAAATCAGACCATCAAAGTGATGATCATGATCATCCATCATATGACGAAGCTTCCCTTAAAAAAGCTATAGTGGACGGACTTAGACCAAGTGGAGAAGCCTTACATGAAACGATGCCAAGATGGCGAATGTCAGAGAAAAGCTTAGATGCTCTCGTATCATACTTGCTAAAGAAAAACGAAAAGCAAGGCCATTAATATGGAGTTTACACATAACAATCCAATCCAGCAGACACTCTAACCTGCACAGCTTGAGGGCTGTTTATTGCGACGTTTAATTCTTATAAGTACTGAAACTAATAAAAGTGATGAACAGTAAAACGGACATTACTCTAAAATTCACTTAAATTGATTTAAAAAGACACCCCCCCACTT
>JBALXO010000015.1:0-1915 GCA_036960615.1 Cocleimonas sp.
GAAATGCAGCAATTGGGCATGGAAGGCGGCCAATTCGTGATTCAAATCAACAATAGTGAGAGCTACAGCAATCACGGAATTGATGATATAGAATTTATGGTTAGCGCAAATCCAGGGCAACCATTAAAAGCATTAAACAAAGTTGCATCCGGTGGTGAGTTATCCCGTATATCACTCGCTATTCAAATGATTGCAGCACAAAAAATCACTCTACCTGCGTTAATTTTTGATGAGGTTGATAGTGGTATTGGTGGAGGTATTGCTGAAGTTGTAGGTAAGCAATTACGTAAGCTCGGTTCTAGTCGACAAGTATTGTGTGTGACACATTTACCTCAAGTTGCAGCTTGTGCGCACAATCATCATAAAGTAACAAAAATCAAAAACGATAAAACTACCAATACAGGTATGTTAGTCCTAGATGAAGAACAACGCGTAGAAGAAATAGCTCGCATGATGGGTGGTATTGATATTACTCAAACCACATTAGACTTGGCAGAAGAAATGTTGGCGAATTAGCCTTAATAGAATAGTTATAAACTTTTGCCTGATCCTCGTTTTATTTTTAATAAGTAATCTTAAAATTTATGTAAAGCTCAACGCTTTTCATTAGATATTTAGTTCCATTTAAGGAATATTTAGATTAGAACAAATTCCAATGACTCGTTCGCTTAGTAGATGATTTTGAAGCTTGTACTTCACCTACATTTTCATCATGTTTAGCTTTATCCAAATCAGTATTTCCAGCAACTTCTGATTGAGTATATTGTAACGAACTGCCAACAGAGCTTAGAGTTTCTTCCTGATTCTCATCTTCTTCAGCAACTAATGCGGCAGCATCACCATCAAACAAAACCACAATTTCTGGTTCAGTTATTTCTGAATTTTCTAAACTTACTTGAATCGCGTTTGACGAATCCAATTGATCTTTTGTGTCATCATTTTTATCTAAATAATCGAGAATCCCGTCACCATCACTATCCATAACAAATCCTTCGGCTTTAGTCAGTAAATTATCACCATCGTCGTTTGCATCAAGATAGTTCGGTACACCATCTGAATCTGTATCATCATTAATTGCTGTGTTGTCTTTATTCAAGTCTTCTAGCTTTGTCAAAATACCATCGTTATCGTCGTCATTATCCAGAGCATCAATAATACCGTCATGATCAGAGTCTTGGGGTGCATTAACATCCATCCCAATTTCAATTGCATCTGATACATTATCTCCATCAGAATCTCTATTTAGGTGATTAGTACCGAGTAGTTTTTCTAACTCATTCGATAACCCATCATTATCTGAATCAGTATGTCGATTGATTATCATATTAGGTAGTTTTTTAGACTTAGCATTGTTTTTCTTGTCTTTAGCTACGATAAGTTTAGGAGGCTCATCAACTTTTACAATGGCTTTTTTAATATCTATAATCTTGGTTTTAGATATTGCTATAGATTTAGCTTCTTCATTATTTTTCTGAGTATTCTTTATAGCTAAAATTTGCTTAAGATATTGAAACTTTGCATCTAAATAATCTGGAATACCATCAGCATTATGATCAGGCAACTTAAAATTATCATCAATGCCGTCACCATTATTATCTACTGCACCTTCACGACCAATATCAAAAGCATCGTCGATACCATCCAGGTTTATATCTTGGTTTAAAAATCCTGCTTCTTCTCCATCTGTGATTCCATCATTATCAGAATCCATGTCAAGATAATCTAATTGACCATCTTTATCGCTATCTTGTTTACTTTCTAAGTATGTCGGCAATCCATCATTATCATCATCATAATCAAGCGCATCAATAACACCATCATTATCACTATCCAAAGGTTTATCTTGGTTTTTACCAATCTCTTCAGCATCTTTTACTGTGTCTCCATCAGTATCAGACAAGTAGGATTCAGTGCC
>JBALXO010000015.1:2015-4231 GCA_036960615.1 Cocleimonas sp.
GTCATGCCTGCAACATAATCTGCTATGACTCGAGCCTGCCCAGCAATACCCTCTTCTACAAGAGCGGTACGTGCTAAACTTAAATGTCTAGGAGGAAGTAGACGTAAGTCTTTCATAAAAACGTCAAATAATGATTCTATTACTTGGTGTGCTTTACGGGTCATGCGATAAACTTTATGATGAAAATATAGATTTTCGCGTAAAAACTTCTTCAATTCTTGATTATGCACACGCATTTCATCGCTGAAGCTGATTAATTGTTCAGTATAATTTCTAACATCATCAATTGTTTGCGGGTTAACTTCAGCGATTCTTGCTCTGCTTGTTTCTACAAGATCAATCACCTGCTCACCAATCATTCGGCGAATAGTTTCATGCACTCTACGATTGCCTGTTAAGTCTGGGTACTTCCACATGACTTTATCATATTGAGTACTAAATAAAGGCACATTACGCATTTGTTCAATATTGATTAAACCAGAACGTAAACCATCATCTATATCATGATTATTGTAGGCGATTTGATCAGCAATATTAGTTAGTTGTGCTTCTAAAGAAGCTTGTTTTTTATTGAGAAAACGCTCACCTACATCACCTAGTTTTGCAGCATTCTTCAAGGAACAATGTTTCAAGATGCCTTCGCGAACTTCAAAACATAAATTAAGACCATCAAAATCAGCATAGTTTTGTTCTAAAATATCAATGATACGGAGCGATTGGAGGTTGTGTTCAAAGCCACCATAATCTTTCATACAAGCATGCAATGCGTCTTGTCCAGCATGGCCAAAAGGTGTGTGTCCGATATCGTGAGCTAAAGCTATAGCTTCTGTTAAGTCCTCATCTAAATGTAAAGTGCGAGCAATAGACCGAGCAATTTGCGCAACTTCTAACGAGTGTGTCAGGCGAGTTCTGTACAAATCACCCTCATGATTGACGAATACCTGGGTTTTATATTCTAAGCGTCTAAAGCCAGTTGAATGAATAATCCGATCACGATCGCGCTGAAACTCAGAACGATAAGTAGGCGAAGGCTCAGTGACCTGTCGACCTTTGCTTTGTTTTGGGTCAGCCGCATAAAGAGCTCTAGTTTGCATTGCTTGAGACATGCTATTAAAAATTACCCAAAACTTTCATTAATGCTTGTTTGTCAAAGTCGTTAGTAATAAAGCTTTCGCCCATGGATTTCATCAAAATCAAATTGAGCACACCATCTTGCACTTTTTTATCAATAGACATTAAATCATTAAAACGTTCGGCGTTTATTTCTTTTGGTGGATTAATTGGTAAGTTGGCTTTTTCAAGTAGCTTTTGCATTCCGTTAATATCATTTTCGCTAATCCAGCCATGTTCTTTTGACAGTTTAGCAGCCATGATCATGCCTGCAGCAACTGCTTCTCCGTGTAACCATTTTCCATAGCCCATACCCGTTTCAATAGCATGACCAAATGTGTGGCCTAAATTTAATAACGCACGCTTGCCTGCTTCTTTTTCGTCCTCAGCAACTATAGCAGCCTTATGTTCACAAGAGCGTTTGATAGCATAAGCTAATGCTCCAGGGTCACGTTGCATGAGCTTGTCCATATTCTCATCCAACCAATCAATAAAGTCTAAGTCGTTGATGTAACCATATTTAATTATCTCAGCGATACCAGCGCTTAGTTGCCTATCATCTAAGGTGTTTAAAGTCTCAGTGTCGATAATTACGCATTGCGGCTGATGAAACGCACCAATCATATTTTTACCCAGTGGATGATTTACCCCTGTTTTTCCCCCAACAGATGAATCAACCATAGACAATAAGGTCGTTGGCACTTGAATGAAATTGATTCCGCGTTGATATGAAGCTGCCGCAAAACCCGAAATATCACCAACAACACCTCCACCCAGTGCAATCAAAGTAGTTTTTCGATCACAACGCACAGTCAACATTTCTGTATGAACTTGCCCTAGTGTGTCCATAGTTTTAAATTCTTCACCATCGGGTAATATCACATCAGTATTTTTATAGTCAGTAATAAAAGTGTGTATTTTTTCTAGATAAAGTGGAGCAACTGTTGTGTTTGTTACAACAGCAGTAGATTTTCCATCAATGTAAGGCTGAATAAGCTTATTATTATTTAATAAACCAGCACCTATAAAAATTGGATAGCTGCGGTCACCTAAATCTACGTTTAATGTATGCATTTATTATTCATCCTGCTTTTCTTGTAAATCAC
>JBALXO010000015.1:4331-16800 GCA_036960615.1 Cocleimonas sp.
GTACACAAATAAACCACATATCCATAATGCTTCATATTCTCACGGTTTTCTTCGCGTAGAATTCCACCACCACCGGTAGCCAGGACGATATTTTCCATTTTACATAGCTCTTCAATGACTTGAACCTCTCTATCACGAAAGCCTGCTTCACCCTCAATCTCAAAAATTGTCGCTATATCAACCCCTGTTCTTTCTTCGATCACTCTGTCCGAATCAAAAAATTCTTTATTTAATCTTTTTGCTAGACTTCGGCCAATCGTGGATTTTCCCGCACCCATCAAACCAACCAAGATAATATTATTACTCATGAGAGCTTTATGCCAGTTGCGCTATGAGGAATCAAGAGCTAAATTTATCGAGTTTAAATGATGTATAAACTTCATTTTTGACAGACACAAAAAAGACCGACTAAGTCGGCCTTTTTTTATTATCTTAGATAAAGTTAATTCATGATTTTTGGTGTAACAAAGATTAAAAGTTCGCGCTTTTGATCACTATCAACATCTGTTCTAAACAATCTACCTAGTACAGGCACATCACCAAGAACTGGAACTTTACTTACGTTGGCTTGATTCACTTCTTCGTGAACTCCACCTAATACGACCGTTTGACCATTATCAACCAATACCTGTGTATTTACTTCACGTGTATTGATACTCGGGACTCCATTGAAAATTGTACCAACGGTGTCTTGATTGACTTTAAGGTCCATAATTACATGCTCATCAGGTGTAATCTGAGGTGTAACTTCAAGACTCAATACTGCTTTCTTAAACGAAACTGTAGCAGCACCACTTGAACTTGCTTCGAGATATGGTATTTCTACACCTTGCTCTATTAATGCTTTTTTCTTATCTGCCGTAACAACACGTGGAGTTGAGATGATTTCACCCTTATTCTCAGCTTGAAGTGCTGATAATTCAAGGTCTAATAAATAATCACCGCTCAATAATGAGAATGCAAATCGTCCTGCTTGATTGTTGATAACTGGCAGATTGACATTCAAGCGGTCATTCACTGCGGGTATACCCACACTACCGCTTCCATTGTTTAAATCATTTATCATTGAATCGGTACCAGCGATAGTTCCTGATGTCGTTGAATTCTTGCCAAATGCGCTAATACCAAATCTTGCTCCCAATTCTTTACTAAACTCATCTGTAGCAATAACAATTCTTGATTCAACAGATACTTGTCTTACTGGAACATCTAAGCTCTCGATTAAATTCTTGATTTCAGCTACACGTGACGGTGTTTCACGGACGATAAAAGTATTTGTTCTCTCATCAACTGAAGCATGACCTCGTGCTGATATTGCTGAATTTTCACCGCCGGCATCTGATTGGATCAATGAGAGCATGTCACTTGCTTTAGCATAATTCACTGAGATGTATTCAGTAATTAATGGCTCTAAAGCTTGCTTACGTTTGTATGATTGTAAGTCACGTTGCTCTTTAGCTTCAAGTTCAGTTGCTTTTGCAACCCAAATAACATTGCCGTTGGCTCGCATTGCAAGACCTTTAGACTCAAGTACGATATCTAGCGCTTGATCCCATGGAACGTCTTTCAAACGAAGAGTAATATTTCCTGCAACACTATCACTAACAACGATGTTCTTATCAGTAAAGTCTGCAAGTAGCTGAAGAACTGAACGAACTTCAATATCTTGGAAGTTAAGAGATAGTTTTTTACCGTTGTAGACTTTATTTTTCTTAACTAATGGGTTTACCGTTTTCTTAGGTTTAACCTTTTTAAGGTTAACCATAAAGTCTCTGCCGTTACGCTTCGTATTGTATTCAAACGCAGTATTAGCACTTAATTTTATCTGCACATCTCTGCCGTTTCTTGCGATATCAATATATGAAGCAGGAGTGGCAAAATCTAATACATCAATACGCTTTTTGGGCTGACGTGCTTTAACATTCTTTAATGTCAAAACAATGCTATTACCAAGTTTACGCGTTTCAACGACTGTTGATGGGTGTGGCAATTTAATAATTGCACGTCCTCCACCATTGTTTGTTCTATGGAAGTCTACGTTACCTAACATATTTGCATTATGAGCAACTTTTTGAGGCGCTGGAATCGCTCTTTGTTGTGCTTTAACTACTTTAGGTCTAGCAATATAATTACTTGCAACCGCTTGTTGTTTAACACTGTTAGTCTTAACAACAGGCCCTCGAGCATTATTTGCAGCTACTGCTAAACGTTGTTGTTCAGCTCGTTTCCGTGCTTCATTTCGTTGTACTGCCAAACGTCTTTGTTCCATCGCTCTTTTTTGAGCAGCTACTTGACGAACTTTAGCCTGTGCCTGAGCTTTTTTTAATGCTTGCGCCTGTCTTTGAGCTCTTGCAACAGAGTCGTTTTGAATGACTGGTTTTGCAGCAATGGGGTGATTGTCTTCAAATGTAAGAACTACGTCATTACCTTGAAGACTTGTTGTATATTTGGTGAGTTTATTTAGCGATATCATTACACGTAATTTGTCAGCTGCACCCGCTAATCTAACACCTTTAACTGACTTCGAGTTCAGCTTTTTACTACGCTGGCTCATGCCTCTAACTGCATCAGGAAAATCCAGAACAATACTCGCAGGTTGTTTCATTATGAAACTTTTTGGAATGCCAACCTTACTATCAAACTGTAAGCGCAAAGTAGATTTGCCGGATGCTTGAATCGCAGAATCAACACTCTGTAAGCTTGCAGCTGCATAACTGCTACCTGTTGCGAGCAATAGTGCTGGTAAGCTTATGCCCAATAATGTGCGTGTAATAATTTTCATTTTAAATAACCCATTTCTTAAGTTTTATTTTTATTTTAGTTTTTACAACTTATAATTATTCTTGGTTCAAACCAATTGAGATTTCTCTTTCTTTATATCCACCCAAGCTATTGGATACTGTCTCAACCATGCTCATTTTGACATCAGATATATCTACGATTTTTCCATAATTCTGACCTAGATAATTACCTGATTTTACTGTTTGTACGGCACCTTCTGGAATCTTCACTAAAGCCCATAAAGTATCATCTTTTTCAACAGTCCCTACCATTCTCAGGCTATCAAGAGGAAAGCCTTCTAAGAATTCAGGAACTCTTGTTGTATCGATATCAATGCCGTTATCAACAATTTGTTCTCGAACAGTATTTGGTGCCAACATCGCTTCATCAAAAGGATCTTTTTCATGCTCAGGATAAACGTAGCGCAAATATGGTTTAACTTCTGGAATCGGATCAATCGGCGTAGCTGGCTTTCCGCGTTGCTCAGAAAAATATTGTTCCAAGTCACCCGTATCACCATTACACCCAGATAATAATAAAACCGAAATTATAGAAGTAGCACTTAATAATTTCTTAGCTGAAAGATACTTAGAATATGTTTTTATTGTTTTTATTGGAGTTTTCATCCGTTACCGTCCTCATCAACTTCCTCTTCACTCAGGTAACGATAAGTTTTAATCGTTGCCTTCAATGATAGGCGTGAATCTGTTTGCTCACTATTATTTTTCTTCTTCTTTTTAGAGTCTGCTTTAATAATTGCATGCCTTAGCTGTATATCATTTATCGTAACGATTCTTGGCAAAGCCGATAAATCACTAACAAACCCTGCAAGCTCAGCATATGTGCCTTTTGCTTCAATCTTTATGGGTTTTTCTGCAAAAAACTCTTTAGATATTTCACTTTCTGGCTGGAAGAGCTCAATTTCTAAGCCATTACTTAAGCCTTTTTCTGAGATATCCAAAATTAAACCTGGAATCTCCGTGTCACTAGGAAGCTGATCTTTTAGTGCACCAAATGAAATCTGCATTTCTTCAAGTTGTGCTTTATAAGCTGGTAACTGATTAGCGCGAGCTTGCTTCTTCTCATAAGCTTTGCGTTTATCTAGCTCTTGAGCTTGTACAGTATCTAATGCAGCAATTTGATCTATGATAACTAGTTTATATCCCATAAAAACAGCCGCACAGAAAATAACTACAACAGCTCCAACCTTTATTGGAAGTGATACATTAGCCGGATCACTTAATAAATTATTAATTTCTGAAGTATCAATAGCCATCTTCGTTCTCCTTGTCTTCACCTGATGTGAGTAATTGAGTTACGTTAAGCTTAAAAGATCTTAGGCGACTTGCATCATCCTTTGGATCTACCTTAATCGTATTTAGATCAGAAGAAGCCAACCATGGTGATGCGTTCAGTCTATTCATATAGCTTGATACACGAGCACTTGATTCAGCTTTGCCTTCTAATTTTATTTTATTATTTTCTTGAATTAATTCAGTAAGATAAAGACCTTTTGGTAAAGCATTAACCATCTCATCAAATAAATGAACGATTCCTGGTCGCGTCGACTGCAATGTCTCGATAACGGAAATTCGATCTAGCAGAGCTTTCTTGTTTGCATCTAAGGTCTTAATTTCTTCTAACGTTTTATCTAGTCGCTTAATTTCAGACTGTATAAACGCGTTGCGTTGCTCTTGATAAGAAATTCGTCCTTCCATATATGTGTAGCCAGCCCCTACAGTTAATACTCCAACTGCTACTGCACCGACAATAGACATGACAAACTGCTGCTGACTTTTCTTTCGAGCCGCTTCACGCCATGGCAATAGATTAATACCCGACATTATTCTACCCCCCTTAATGCCAATCCTGCTGGAACAAGCATTGCAGGGATATCACTAGTAAAGCGTGCTGGATTAACTTTGGAATGTAACACTACATTAGCAAAAGGATTCGCTAGGGCTGTGGGAATACCTACCAACTCTTGAATTTGTTCGTCAATACCAGGGATACTTGCACAACCACCAGACAACAATACTTTGTCGACTTTTTCGTTTTGTGTTGATGCATAATAAAACTGTAAGAAACGTTGTACCTGTCGAACCATGTTTTCTCTAAATGGATCAAGTACTTCTGATACGTAGCCTTCAGGCAAGTTACCATTTTTCTTTGCTAAACCAGATTCAGCATAAGACAAACCGTAACGTTGTGAAATTTCTTCAGTTAGTTGTCTTCCACCAAACACTTGCTCTCTAGAAAAAACAACTTTACCATTTTCAAAAACGTTAATACCTGTCATTGAAGCCCCAAAATCTACTGCGGCTACAACCTCATGCTTATCTAAATCATTAATCATTGTTTTAAACAATAATTCGACTGCATTAGATTCGAGATCAACTATCTCAACATGTAAACCTGCCATTTCTGCAGCGGCAAGCCTTACTTCAACGTTTTCTGTTCTAGTACCTGCTATTAGCACATCAACCATTTCTGATGATGTTTCTGATGGACCAAGCACTTCAAAATCAAAATTGACTTCATCCATCGGATAAGGAATATATTGTTCAGCTTCGAGTGAGATTTGAGCTTCAAGCTCGCCTGCAGGAATAGAAGCAGGAATAGAGATGATCTTATTAATAGCCATCGAAGAAGGAATACCTAAAGCACACCTGCGACTTTTAGTTCGGCTATTTCTTACCGCCAGTTTAATTGCTTCACCAACTTTTTCTGCTTCGTTGATATCTCGTTCGCTTGTAACACCATCGGGTAAACCTGATACAGCATAACTATCCACACGATAGTCCGAACCTTTACGTGAAAGTTCAAGGAGCTTTACTGCTGAGGAACTGATATCTATACCTAAGAGGTTGCCGCTATTCTTTGAGAAGGAAAACACAGAATATATCCTTTATTGTTATTATTTATTTAGTTGCCCTTAAAAGGGTTTTATTTTTAGTTCTATTAGAATAATACTAACCGTCATTTATCAATTAGTCTAGGGTGTTAAGCTTGTGTGGCACATACTTTGGACGGACGGTATAATACTAATTGTTATCAACAAATAGAGACACCCCCAACCTTTTTGGTGGATTTTCTCTATAAATTACGGCGATCAATATTAAATATATTTTTTATATTTAAAGCTTAAACACTATTTAAATAAACGCTAAAGCAGCATAATAGAGTATTGTAAATACTTTAAATAATACTAAAGATTAAAAACATTTATAACTTTTCATAATCTGTATATGGCACTCATTCATTACATCACGCGATATCTATTTGCTCCCCTATTCTATGCGATGCTTTTGGGCCTAGCTATTATCACTGCGGTCTATTTCTACTATTTGCCTCAAGTGCCATCTGTATCCGAATTACGTAATACCCAACTTAATTTACCTTTAAGGGTTTATAGTAAAGACGATCAATTAATCGCTGAATTCGGAGAATACCGACGTCGTCCTGTAACTTATGAAGAAGTTCCAGATGACTTACGTAATGCCTTCATTTCAATTGAAGATGCTCGATTTTATGATCATAAAGGTGTAGATTTTCGTGGTATTGCTCGTGCTGTAGTTTCAGCCTTTAAGAGCCGTCGTGTCACTCAAGGTGCAAGTACCATTACAATGCAGGTAGCACGTAACTTTTACTTAAGTAATGATCGCACGCTAGATCGTAAGCTAAGAGAAGCATTGCTCGCCCTAAAGATTGAAGGTGAACTTAGTAAAGAAGAAATCTTAGAGCTGTACTTAAATAAAATATTTTTAGGTAAGCGATCATACGGCGTAGGATCTGCTGCAGAAATTTACTACGGTAAAAAAGTTGAAGATTTGACACTTGCGCAAAGCGCTATGATTGCAGGTTTACCTAAAGCCCCCTCTACATATAATCCTATCACCAACCCTTCTCGCGCTAAAGTCAGACGCGATTACATTCTTAAACGTATGTTTAATTTAGATTACATTACAGAATCGGCCTTCAAAACAGCGTTAGAAGAAGAACTCAGTGCCACTATTCATACCGTCGAAAGCCAAACATATGCACCCTACATGGCTGAAATGGCACGTACCGATGCGATTAAACGCTTTGGTGAAGAAAATATTTACAAGTTGGGTTTAAAGATATACACCACTTTAGACAGTGCAGAACAAGACAATGCAATCTCAACCTTACGTGATAACCTTTTAAAATACACTAAACGACATGGTTACCGTGGCGCCGAAGAACAAGTTTCTTTAGATACATTAAAGGACAGTAAGGCGAGACAAGAAAAGTTAAAAAAATACAAAGTCTTTGCTAAATTATATCCCGCAGTTGTCACTGCGGTAGATGATAAAGAAGCCACATTGGAAGTCTACCAACAAGCTAAACCCATCAAACTTAGCCTTAAAGAAATGAGCTGGGCGAGAGAATATATAAACGAAAATAGACGTGGTAAAAAACTCAAAACCGTCACTGAGGTTTTAAATCTAGGTGATATTGTAAGAGTTGAGAAGAACAACGAAAATATCTGGAATCTATCTCAAGTTCCTAAAGTTTCAGGCGCTTTGGTTTCAATGAACCCACAAAACGGTGCGATAGAAGCAATCGCAGGTGGTTTCGACTTTACTTACAGTAAGTTTAATCGAGCACTTCAAGCCAAACGTCAGCCGGGTTCAAGCTTCAAGCCTTTCATTTATGCCGCAGCCTTAGCTAAAGGGCTTTCACCCGCCAGCACCATTGAAGACAAAGCTTTAGAGTTAGAAAACAGTACTTGGGATCCTAAAAACTATAGCCATGAAGAAGGTGGCCCAACAAGACTAAGAGAGGCTTTAGCTAAATCAAAGAATCTAGTTTCTATTAGGTTATTACAAGAAATAGGGCTTGGCTATGCAATACAATATGCAAAACGTTTTGGCTTTAAAAAACGTGCCTTACCTGCGGACTTAACATTATCATTAGGTACAGGTTCAGCGACACCGTTAGAAATGGCAACGGCTTATTCAAGTTTTGCCAATGGTGGTTATAAAATAGAAAGTCACTATATCAGAAAAATTATAGATAAAAATAACACCGTTATATTTGAAGCTGATCCTGTCACAGTTTGTCCGTCATGTTTATCAATCAATAATAGTAACAATAAGAAGTTTGTCAATCATCCTGCCAAACGCATTATGAAACCCACTACTCATTATCAGATTACCAGTATGCTTCAGAGCGTCGCACAAGCAGGAACTGCAGCTCGAACTAATAGATTAAAACGCAAAGATCTTGCAGGGAAAACGGGGACTACTGACGATCAAAAGGATGCATGGTTCGCCGGCTTTACTCCGGATAAAGTTGCCACGGTATGGATCGGATTCGACAAAATAGCGCCCTTAGGTAAAAAAGAAACTGCAGCTGGAGCAGCCTTACCCATATGGATTGACTTTATGAAGACCGCTCTTAAAGGTAAGAAACAAAACGGCTGGAGAGTCCCACGTGGGTTGATTAATGTTGAACTAGATAAAGAAACAGGTATGCCACCCACCGAATATACTCTTGAGACCATTACAGAAAAATTAACGCCAGACCAAATACCTACAGAAGAAGAAATTCTTGCTTATATGGCAAAATACCGTGAAGATTTAACTGAGCAACAAGAGTTAGAGCAACTTCAAAATCTTGAAGGCTTGGATGAAGTTACTCGTCAGAGGAAAATGGATAGAATCCGCAGAGAAGCTGCGCAACGTGAAGAAAATGAAAGACGCCGAGAACTAGCAAGGCAAAGAGAAGTAGAGCGTTTGCGTGGACTAGGGATTGAACCTCCAGCGTCATTACTGCCACCACAGGTTCAGCTAAACTAACAAGACACCCCCCACCTTTCTGCCTGTTTCAGCTTATTGCTATTTACTAAGTCTTTCAAAATGATCTATCTTTGGTCTATTTATTCAGTTTAACTAAATATTAAGCATCATCTTTTACAAAAAAACTGCCTACAACTAAGATTACCGCACCGATATTGATGGCTATATCCGCCACATTAAAAGTTGCGAAATGGTAAAGCCCATCATGCCATTGAGCTAAAAAGAACACATCCCAATCAGCATACACATCTATAAAATCAATCACTTTACCATGCAAGACACGATCAATCAGATTACCTATTGCACCCCCAAGAACTAAAGATAAACTAATGGCTGTCCACTTTTCTTTTTGCTTGAGCTTCGATAACCACACTAAGATAACAACACTTACTACTGCAGTTAATATAGTAAAAAACCATCTTTGCCAACCACCTTGATCAGCCAAAAAACTGAATGCAGCTCCATAGTTATAAGCCAATGTGAAATTCAAATGTGGCATCACAGGAATGGATTGTCCGCCTTCAGACAATAACTCTAAACTACCTTCAGCAGTCCACTTTGTGATCTGATCGATAAATATTACAACGAAAGACACCCAAATCCATTTAAGCGGCGTACTTGGGATGATACTATCATCGTCTAACTCATTAGGCACATCACTAGGCATACGATCGAGCCTCGCCATCACCAGCAACGTTATCTACACAACGACTACAAAGTTCTGGATGATCAATATTTACTCCAACATCATCGCGCTGATGCCAACAGCGCACACACTTCTCTGCATCAGAAGCGGCTACTGATAACCATACATTCTTTACTTCTTCACCTTCAGCAACAATGGTATCTGCAGGCTGCGTATCAGATTTTACCAGCGAAGCTTCAGAGCTTATCAACACAAAACGTAATTCAGCTTTGAGTTTATTTAATACCTCATAGGTTTCACCAGAAGCATAAACAGTGATATCTGCATTTAGAGAAGAGCCAATAACTTTGTCTTTACGTAGCTGCTCTAATTGTTTACTGACAGCAACACGAACTGCAAAAATACTATCCCATTCTGCATTAGTAATCGCTTCATCTGCGTCTAAATCAAATAACTCATCATACCATTCAGTCAACAAAACATATTCGACAGGCTTTGTGCTATTTGCATACATAGCATCCCAAATCTCTTCACTAGTGAAACTTAAGATTGGATACATCCAACGAACTAGAGCTTGAAGAATATGATAAGCCGCAGTTTGCGCCGAACGCCTTGCCAATGAATTCGCTGGCATAGTGTACTGTCTATCTTTAGTAATATCTAAATAGAGACTTCCCATTTCAATCGAACAGAATTTTAATAATTCTTGATAGACTAAATGGAATTGCATGTTTTCGTAAGCTTCAACAATTATCGCTTGTGACTTCGCAGCTTTAGCCATTGCCCAACGATCAAGGGCTAACATATCTTCATTCGCAACCAGATCAGTCTCAGGATTAAAATCATTGGTATTTGATAAGAAATAACGCGCAGTGTTGCGTATACGTCTATAAGCATCTGCCGAACGTTTCAGAATTTCATCAGACACGGTAATTTCACGAGAGTAATCAGATGACGACACCCACAAACGTAAAATATCAGCTCCTAAATTCTTCATTACTTTATCAGGGTAGATAACATTACCCACCGATTTAGACATTTTCTTGCCTTCAGCATCAGTAACAAAACCATGCGTAAGCACGTTTTTGTATGGTGGTCTGTCTCGCATCGCTACTGATGTTAGCAATGAAGAATGAAACCAACCTCGATGTTGATCAGAACCTTCTAGGTACATATCTGCAGGTGCATCGCGCAAACGCTCATCTCTATCTAAAACTGAATAATGCGTTGTACCTGAATCGAACCAAACATCTAAAGTATCTGTAGTTTTATCATAGTCATCTGCATCGGTACCGACTAGTTCTTCTGCCGACATTCTATGCCAATACTCAATACCTTCTTGCTCGATACCTTTAGCAACTTGTTCCATAATGTCGAGTGTATTTGGGTGTAACTCTTGAGTTTCTTTGTGCACGAATAAAGTAATCGGCACACCCCAGAAACGCTGGCGCGAAATACACCAATCGGGACGCCCTTCAATCATCTTGTAGATGCGGCTCTTACCCCAATCTGGAATCCACTTAACTTCATCTATGCCTTTTAATGCAGCATCACGAAGTCCTTCTTTTTCCATGCTGATAAACCACTGTGGTGTTGCACGGAAGATAATTGGCGTTTTATGTCTCCAACAATGAGGGTAACTATGGCGAAATTTTTCGTGCTTTAGCAAACTGCCATTTGATTCTATTTCAGCTAAAACCGTTTTATTTCCTGCGTAAACAAATTGACCGCCGACTAATTCAACGTCTGGTAAAAAATGTCCATCATTGCCCACAGGATTGATCATTTCGAGATTGTATTTTTGCGCTACCACATAATCATCTGCACCATGAGCTGCAGCGGTATGAACCGCACCTGTTCCACCTTCAGCGGTAACATGATCACCTAAAACGATAGGGATATCACGAATATAAAAAGGATGCTTCAAAACCATACCTTCAAGATCAGCGCCTTTACAACGCCCTAATATGCCTTGATTTTCAAGCTCATAACGCTCAAGTGCTGACCCATGCAAAGACTCTTCAAGTACCAACGCACCCTTCTCAGTCTTCACCATTACGTATTCGAATTCTGCGTTTAAAGTAACTGCCATACTTGCTGGCAAAGTCCATGGAGTCGTAGTCCAGATAACGATACTAATATCTTCAAGACTTGATACGCCAAACTTGTCTGCGATCGCGCCCTGATTATCAAACCAATATTTGACATCAATAGAATCAGAGGTTTTATCTTCGTATTCAACTTCAGCTTCAGCTAATGACGAACCACAATCCAGACACCAATTAACGGGCTTCTGGCCTTTTTCCAAATGACCTTTATCGATAATCATTGCAAGCGAACGTACGATGTCTGCTTCAGTTTGGAAGTTCATGGTTAGATAAGGTTTTTCCCAATCACCCAATACACCCATGCGAATAAAATCAGCTTTCTGACCTTCGATTTGCTTAGTCGCATATTCACGACAGAGTTTTCTGAATTCCGTAGCATCAACCTTCTGCCCTACTTTTCCCACTTTTTTCTCTACCATCGCTTCAATCGGCAGACCATGACAATCCCAACCGGGAACATAAGGCGCATCAAAACCAGATAACGTCTTACTTTTCAGGATCATATCTTTCAGGATCTTATTGACCGCATGACCAATATGTAAGTCACCATTCGCATACGGAGGACCATCATGCAAAACGTAAGTAGGACGACCTTCGGCATGCTTACGCAACTGCGAATAAATATCTGCTTCAGCCCACACTTTTAGCATCGCTGGTTCGCGATTTGCTAAATTACCTTTCATAGGAAAAGGAGTATTAGGGAGGTTTAAAGTCTTTTTGTAATCGATTGAATCAGTATTCGAATTGTCGCTCACGGTACATCCTGATATTGGAAATCATAAAGCGCCTAAGAATAACAATATTTGAAGCGAAAACCGATACTTAAAATTTTATTTTTTATCGTTAGAAATCACAGTCCAAGGCGACCTTACCCCTCTTTTTGCAGCAGATTCATCTGCTTGCTTGCGATACAAACTCAAAAAATAATATTGCAACGCATTTGCATACTTTCCACCGATACCAGGAAACGGTAGAAATGGGTTGGTACGGCTATCTCCCCATAACGCTAATCGGGTACTTTTACCAAGGCTATCACCGCGCTTGTGAATACCAAAAACATTCACCAAGACCAAAGTATTTTTCTTTACTGTAAAAGCATGTGGCGCCGG
>JBALXO010000015.1:16900-41376 GCA_036960615.1 Cocleimonas sp.
AGAAAGTTCTCTTTTACAAGATAACCTTGTTGAAAAAACTGTTTGCGGTCTTCAGCCGAAATACCTGCAGACAACAGCAACATTCGTATATTCATTATAAAGTGCGACAGCAACAAACGAACCACATGCAAGCCACAGCGATTTAATATTGTTGAGCCTATTATTGGATTTTCTTTAAAAGACTTTGCTGAAGTCATTAGTTCAATCAAATATAGAGGTGTCTTTAGTAATGATTTCATTTAATTAATACGACAAATCAGACAAAAAGTAGAGGGTGTCTTTTATTTATTACCCTTAATGATATAACAATTGATAATTAACACACAAAACAAAAGAACTCTTCATCTGTGTTCGTGTCTTACAGTATGATAACTTACTAATAATTTAAACGAATCATAAAACAAATGGAGCATCCCGCGTGAGCATTGAAAACTCTAACAACACGCTTTATAACAACTACCCTATAGAACAAGCTTTTAAATTTCCACTAATCATCACCGCACTATTGGTGTTACTGCCAGGATTATCACTTTACTGGTTTTTTGGTGATGCCCAAAGTACGCCTCGCAGCCTTAAATTATTCATAGGCAATTGGATTTCTCCGATGATTCTATGGTTTTTTTGCGCCAGTTTTCTTCATTTATGGCTTAAAAAATCTAAGCTAAAGAGAGAGAGAGATTCCAGCGATTTACTTTCTGAGAGATTCATTCCTAATATATTTAGCAACGGCATCAATCAATATACTGAAGATGAGATTGAAACAGAGCTTAAGAGTATCCGTTCTCAAAATAATATATCAAATCAAAACCTACTTAATTCTCGACTCTCGTTATTTCTTAATCATTCTGATGAGGACATCGACGAAACCTTCGCTATTAAAGAGCGTGAATACATGAAGGGATCATTTTCATTGTCACGCTTTATGGTATGGGCGATTCCAATAATGGGATTTATTGGCACAGTTTGGGGGATCAGTAATGGTATCTCACATTTCTCTGATGCGATGACCAGCACTAACTCTGTCACCGACGTTTCCGCAATGCTAAAAGAAAGCTTACCTTTGGTGACCAGTTCATTAGCAACAGCATTTGACACTACTTTATTAGCTTTATTACTCAGTATTCCGCTAATGATGTTAATGCTGTCTTTAGAGAAAGACGAAGAAGCCTACTTGATTGATCTCGATGAAAAATGGTTTCACGATGTTAAGCCCTTGTTGCAAAAAAACATTAATAATATACCAGTTACAACAACTCATGTAAGTACAGATGGCGTCGTTATAGCTACTGACAATTCGCAAGTCGTGGCCAAAGAAATCACCTTACTCAGCACTCAAATTAAAGCGCTTCAAGAGACCATGGAAGATCTATATGAAACTGTTTTTACATCGAAGTTAAAAGATGGTTCTGATAAATAAGCTCATTATTCATTCCATGGAAACTAAACACTAAATATGGCAATGTCACGAGCCACTCGTTATGCACGCTATCAGCAAGGTGAAAAACTTGAGATCAGCTTATTCCCTTTTCTTAGTATTTTTCTATGCGTAATGGGTGTTCTATCTTTTATCAATGTTTTGAACAGCTTTAGCACGCCTCAAAAAATCGAATTAACTGCGCAATTAGAACAAGGTTATAAAGTAGCGTATCAAATATTTAGCCTACCCGATGGCATCATTAGTGTGCCGCCTACTAAACATCTATTAAAACTAAAAGCAGTAGTCAATAACAGCGATGCATTAGTGATTGAAGATATTTTAGACCGTCGTTCGCTATCAATGCAGCGTTTGGAAAAGCATCAAGGTTCTGTGATGAATCTCGCAAGTGAGCCAGACATGGATGATATTTTAGAAGCAATTCTAGATATTCGAAAGCTTAATCAAATAGCTTTAAAAGCCAACTATCTTTATGAAGAGTTTTTACTCTTTGGTATTTATCCTAATGGCGGATCTGCGTATCAAAAGATTCGTGATGTAATGAGTTTCACTCGAGATGCAGCTTCAATTAGTGTGGGTCTTGAACCTTTGGATAGCAACTGGACTTTAAATCTAAAACCAGATCTTAGCTCCAAGAAGGCGTTTAGGTAATAGCTATGAAGAATTTAATCAGCCTAGATTCTTTAACAGATATTGTCTCGAATTCAGTGGGGATTCTGATTATTTTCGCGGTCATTAATCTAATCCACGACAATAATAAAACTTACCAGTTAGAAATTCCTATTGAACACCGGACAGAACTTAGCCCTGCATTTTTTATCATTAAAAATGACAGTATTTTAGCTATGGATACAGACATTCTATTCTCGAATGCGACCTTGCAAGCTACCCGAGGTGCTGCCACTAATGAGCGTCTTTTTGCTTTAGATTATTTTGATATATTAGGTAAGATAAACGAAGACAAAGGTGTCTCATTTTATGCTCGCGACACCAGTAAATGGCCTACCTTTAAAGAACTAGGAAAAGGTAATTCAAAGCTAACCAAAACTTTAAACACCCTCGATGCAAAAACCCAATTCGCTTTCTTTTTTGTTTATGACAGTAATGATGGTGACGATCAGAGTACTTCTGCTAGTGGCTTTGAAGCTTTTCGTGAAGCGCGTGAATACCTCAAAACACGCCGCATTAAAACTGGCTGGCGCCCTGTAAATGATGAAGCTCCAGCAAACATCTGTAAAGATCACTTTGGCAAACGATGTGATTACCTCCCTTCTTATTTAGGGGATGTACGATGAGTCAGAAATCACAATTTACCCAACTCAAAAAAGCCTGGGGTTTAGATGAAAGCGCTTCACTGAAAGAGCTTTTAGCTCATGCTCAAACGAAATCTAAAGCTGACCCAGAAAATCCTGAATTAAGTTTTAATATCGCAGAATTGTTACGCCATCAAGATCTAACTAAAGAAGCCAGCCAGTTTTATAAAGAAGCAATTAAAAAAACTGATACTAAAACAGAAGTGCGATCAAATAAACTAGACCAACGAGTTAAAAAGCAAAGAAAAAGTACTCGTAGTAAGTTTTTGCTGTTTACCTTTATTCCATTAATCATAGCTGCTGTTATTGGATTATTCGCGTGGCAAAAACTTAATGAGCCTGAGAAGTTACCTGTCGATAGCGATCCTGAAAAATTTGCTTTTACCCAATGGTTAGCCAAACAACAAATGTCGCAAATTATGACGACCTTGCAACAACAGAATCCCGAGTTAAGCTTTGATTTCAGCTCATCATCTGCCAATGCTCAAACGCCGATGGAGTTTATGCAATCGCTGATGCAAGCCGACGCAATAGAAAAAATGCGACGTGATCAACAAAAAGCAAACAACAGTAAAAACAGCGAAGGTGAAGGCCGACCTGCTTTCCAGTGCAGTAAAGAGCCTGCTGTGATGTGTTCGGCCAGTGATATTCCAAATGCTGATGGTGAATCGCGCGAAGAAGTTGTGTTATTAATGGAAGCCTATAACTCCATTTTAGATAGCGAGAAAGACTGTCAAAAAATAGAGCAATCCATTGCTACCATTGGTCAACAATTGCAATGGAGAAAATCAGAACGCAGAATAAAAGCAAATCTAGAAGATCTTGCCGTCGAATGTTTTTATCGAGAAAACAATCTAGAAAAAACCATCGAACATGCTCGAAAATTACAATGCACTGGCGATGAAAGTTATATTAACAGCGTATATTGGTATATGACTGCGATTAATCATCGCGCGGGTGATAAATCAGCAGCTTTCAGTTCTTATCAGTGTTTTCAAGAAGCTACCAATTACATCTCTCAATACGATTTCAGTCCAGCTTATGTTGCTTCTAGGCATCGTGAATCAGGTGCGCTTGCTTGGTTGTATTTTGACGACTTATCTACTGCGACTAACGAACTTATCAATGGCCGGAAATTATTAAAAAGCATTCCAGAGAAGTCCGATGCCATGCTTCAAGTCATCTCTGAGATTAATCTCGATCTAATGGAAACTTACGTTACTGCAAATATCGATAGAGATACATTTATCGAATTATTAGAAGAAATAAATTCCAGCGGTTTACTAACAGATGGTTATAAGCAAATCAAAGATACACTGGCTGCGATTTATCACATGCAAAATAACAATATAAATGAGGCATTAATTCCATTAGTCAATCTCACTAGTCGTTTTAACCTTATGCCTGAATTCATTTGTGGCTGGGATTGGAGTGGTTTTGAGCGAGGCTTGGAAGAATCAATTGCTAAGAATGATATTCGCGAACAAGCGAAAACATTAGTGAGTGCAGCCAACTGTTACATTCCACAAACGATGCAGGGACGGATTCAAAAAATAAATAATGTTTCAAAATGGTTGAAATTAAGATGATTTACTCATATTGCTTTAACTGTATTTCGGCAATAACATCTAATAAATGTAGGGGTGTCTTTTTAAAACAGCTAAAAAGATGGGGGGTGTCTTTTTCATTACTTAAGATAAGCAAACAACAAGACTTGAAGCTAGCCGGGGTAATTCATGTTAAATAAAATAATCTGGGCAGTAATTAATAGGCACAGTAAATCTAAGCCAGATGCTATGCAGTCTGATGTTTTTGAAAATCCCTCGACCTACTCCGGATGGATTTATCCAATCCGTTATTTACTCGCCTTACGTTATTTAAAAACTAAACAAAAAGTACTGGCAGAGTTTCGTCATAATAAAATTTATCCAATAGCGGAAACTGATTATACTGCTAACTTACTTGAGCGATTATCCAACAAGAAAAAAAATACGCAATTGGAGACAGCTAAAAATCCGATATTAGCTTTTGTATTCAAAGCTAAATTTATATATCCGATTCTCTTTATCGGCTTAGCCACTTTTTTATACAGCACTTTCCAATGGCAGCAACAGAAACGTATAGAGAATGTATTGGCAAATTATCTGCCTTATTATTCTGATTTGTTACATCGTAAATTATTACTGAAGCACAACGATGCTAATGAAAAACTAATTACCATCACAAATATCTCACTAGAAAAAACCGAAGCAAAGATTCTCAACGAGCTACCAGAAGCAGACGGTGTTCGAGAAATTATGCAAGAACAATTAACTAAATTGAAAGACCCAGACATGGGTAGCGAAAAAATCATGCTTGGCTTCAAAGATGTAAATACCCTATTTGATAAAGTCGAACAGCCTTATTATTTATCTCCAAAATCATTCACTATGCCTTGTTCATCTCTGATTGATGCACCAGTAGAGCAGATGATGATGCTCAAAGAACTCGAGTCATTAATGAGCAATAACAACCCAGAGCTCTGTCGCACCACCATGATGACGACCTATAAAGTAGATAATCGTAACCAGCTTTTCTATAAAGACTCTCATATAAAAACAAGTACGGAAGTTGAGTTACCATTATTTCATGTTCGTCGGATCGACAAAGTTCCTGCGGTTGATGGCGCTCTAGGTTTAACGTTTAAAGACCGAGGATTCGGCTCGATTATTTTGGTCGATCGAATTAAAAACTTCGCTCGTGAATCCATCTTACCCGCACTTACCTTTCAAGGAAGAAGCTATATTATTCCTTATTGGATGCAGGGCTATTACGAAATTGAAGAAGCGGTAACAAAAGGTTATAAAAAAGATATCAATCAGATTTATCCTGATAAAAAAGAACGGCGACAGGTAAAAACACTGATCAAACAATTGATCAAAGATAAATCGCGTATGCAGAATTCAAAAATGCAACAAACGATGCAACGCACTAATAGTAATAATGACAAAAATATCTTTGGTAATGGCTTTGATGCGATCAGTGTTTTACTGGGAAAAGACAAAAAAGATAAGCAACGAACTAAAGAATTTGAGAAAATAGTCTATAACGAAGCAGATTCTCTCACTCTTAAAAAGCTAGACGAAGCTCTCTACCCTAGTATTGAATATCATGAGGCATATCACCAAATTAACAAAATAAATTGGCAGTCGCCTAATTGGTTAGCACCTGTTTTTAAGGGTAAATTAGACGATAATGCGATCGAACATACATTAGAAGAGTTAGGTGCCTATCTGTCTCAACTCGCAAATACTGATCAAGGGCAGAATATATGGTTGAGTAAATTATTAATATTCTCGCTAAACCCAATGACTAAAGGCCAAGCAGAGTATTATGCATCGAGCATTATCTTTAACGCTATGGAAGCACTACATCTAGATAAGCCAATTGAAGCCAATTACATCGCGACCGTTGAAGATAAGACAAGGATTTTCAAAGCGTTGTTGAACAAAAATAGTCAAGAGCTTAGTAGCATGGCACGACGTGCCTATCTAATATTATTTCAACGTGATGTGCCTAATTTAACAAACTCTCTGAACTAGTCGATATTCACTAATGAATTTTGCTGATCAGTATTGAAATACTGAAAAAAATTCTCTTCAATCACAATGTTACTTTACTTGTTTACTTCACTTGCTTAATTATTGTGCTATCTTTATTAAGTTAAAACCTTGATGCTGCTGCTCGTTGTTTTAGCTGTAATATTCTTAACCCCACATAATTTACTATGATCGAAAGTCGCTACAAAATTGAATATGTCTTACCTGATGAAGATGCTAAAAAAACATCTTCGTTTAGAGTGCTTTGGTATCTGCTGCTCATACCTTTAATTCTTTTGGCAGTAACGGCCATTACTTATGATTTTTCTCTTAAAAACATATCTAAAGATTCATTGTTATTAGTTGAGAAAGCAAAAATACATATTTTCAATCTGGAAGACAGACAACAAACAGAGCGTTTTAAAAAACCTGTTAATGTTGTAGTAAAAACACCAGCTAAACCTTTAACAACAATAAAAACGGCTAAAAAGCTTATTGAAACACCTGTAATTAACAAAGATAAAATAGTCATTACAGAACTAACAAGCAAACAAAAATTACAATTAAAAACTATTCAAACTCAGATAGCAGAAAATTCAGAGTTAACTGCGAATTTGGAAAAATTATCAGAACAATTTATGTTAGAACAAGTCAAAAATCAGGCACTGAATTCTAGACTAGCAGAACAAGAGAAAGACAGAATCGAGTTAGAAGAACAGTTAAACAAAATATTAGAAGACTCTGCTGATAAAGAAATAGTCAAAGAAGCAGTTACTTTTAAAGAGAATAAAAAAGACTTTATTATCATAGAAGAAAAAACAAAAGAGAGTTTAAAATTGATTCCAACTAAGACTGTTGAAGTCGATGTTGCGCAAGAAGTCCCCGAAGAAATTGCCAAAGAAATAACTCAAGAAGTAACTCAAGAAGTAATAATTGAAGATCAGTCGGAACAATCCGCAACAGACAAAATCGTGGCAGCTATGGCAAACATTGCATCAGACAAAAAGAAAAAAGCGGCCGTAGAAGAAAAAACAGTAATAGAAGATTCAACTTTAGAAACTGGAACTACAACTGAAGTAGATGTAAAAGTAGAAAACGAAGGAATAGCTCTTGTTAAAGAAAGCATTAATAACGAGAAAGAAGCTGCTAGCAGCAAAGTTCTTGTAGAAAATATTGATCCACCTAAAGTCTCTGAACCAACTTTAGTAACACTAGAAATAAAGCCTGTTGAAACAGTTGAAGACCAAGTAGAAAAAGTCGTAGAAATAGAAACTACTGAAGTTAAAACAGAAGTCACTATTGACATTGCAAAAGAAGAATCAGAAGAAAAAGTTGTGACTAATACGCCAGCTGCTAGTGGTAACTCTGCTGTTGATGACATCATTGCAGCAATGCAAGAATCACAATCGAATGTAACTAGCAGTAATGCTTCAGACACGAGCAAATAAATACATGCTGAACTATAAATTCATTTAGCAGCAATGACTTGAAAAGAATGATCCATTAAAAACCTCTAATTCTTTCATAGAGCAGTAATCTTACTTTTTATAAATTTCGTTAATTTCTAAAGAAATACTATCGCCAGATTTTATATTTGTTTTTTCGATAAATAAATCTCCACTCTGAGGAATCGGCTGGCCAGTCTTAGACACTCTAGCACCAACAGAAACATCTTTGAAAGCTGATAACTTTAAATCTGGCATCATTGCCATCTGATCATTCAATTGCACTTCTAATGGTAAGTCTTTAACCTGTCTGCGCACAGCAGCCAAAGGCATTGGAGGACCACTCATCGCTTTAGCATAGATAAATACGAAATCCTCAGGAGAAACCTGACCCTTTAAATTAGCAGCTATAGAAATAGTCACTTTAATTCCGCCTTCTACAGCGTCACTATCTTTTATTCCAGTATCAGAACTTTTATTCATTTCTGAATTCTGCTGATTTGCAGCTTCTAGTTCACTTTTTTGATCTGAAGTTAAGCGATTTTCGGCTTCAGCAATTAAGTTAATAATTGCCATTTTTTCATCTGGTTTATCATCTAGCGAAAGAAGGACTTTTTGCCAACGTGAAATTGCTTCCAGATATTCACCTTCTTGACTGGCAGCCATTCCAGACAACCATAAAGCAGTCGTGTTTTGTGGTTCGATCGAAAGTGCTTTATTCACCAACTTTCTCGGCCTACCTATTAATTGCCCATTGTTATTCATAGACAAAGCATCAGCCAACGAGAGCATGGTTTCTGCCAAATCTGGACGTAAAGCCAAAGACTTATCAAATGACTCTGCTGCTTTAGAAAAACGCTCTAACAACATATAAGAACGACCCAGCATATACCAACCCCTCGGATCAGTTGGGTTACTTTCCATTTCTGCTTTTAAATTATTGGTAATTTTTTCTATATCAGGCGTTCCGTCTGGTTTTAACGGCATACTTGCTTGTGCTGCTTCTTGCGCTACCATTTTTGGATCGAACTGCTTTGTGAAATCCAAATTACCTAGGTTTAAATATACTGGAATGGTAATTAATGGAATGAGTAATAATATAATCCAAGTACTAATGTTCTTGAATGAATTGTTATCAGTACTTCCGATTAATACGGGATCAGATTCTTTCAAATCATTAAACAAAGACAACTCTAACTCATCTCTAGTTGCTTGATAGTTCTCTTGATCAATATCATCTTGTTCAAAACGAAGCTCTAACTCAGCTAATTGCTCCTTTGCAATTGAAATATTCTGCTCACGAGTTGCATCTAGTACTTCATCGTTTTTGAACAAAGCTGGCAGAATAAACGCTAAGGCGATAATGATTAATATCGCACTAATTATCCAAAACATAGAACTTACTTCTCGCTACTAGAATTATTTTTTAATACATCACGCACAGAATCACGGTCAGCATCACTTAATTGTTTAGGGAGTGCTTTAGATTGATTACGAACCATTTTTAATACGAAGAAAAGGCTTAAAAAAAGCAAAATCGGTGGTCCCATCCAAAGCAACAAGGTTTTACTCTTGAAAGGAGGCTTGTATAAAACAAAATCTCCATATCTTGCCGTCATGTAATTAACTACGTCTTCACGACTCTTACCTGCAACGATCATTTCATAGGTTTTGTCGCGCATATCTCTAGCTAATTCTGCATTTGATTCAGCTAAATTCTGATTTTGGCATTTAACACAGCGTAGTTCTGCAATTAAATCTAAATAGAGCCTCTCTCGTTGAGCATTTTCAAAACTATGAAATTCTATCTGAACGGCAATCGTTGGAAGCATAAAACTAATTAAAAGCGATACAATTAAACCTTTAAGTAAGTGCCTCATCCCTCTTCCTTGCGCAATTGAGTGATCAGAGGAACTAATATTTTATCTACAGCCTCGTCGTAAACAGGACCAGTAAATTTGTAACGAACAATTCCCTTTTTATCCACAACAAAGGTTTCAGGTACACCTACCACACCCCAATCCAATCCTGCTGTACCTTCGGTATCTACGGCAACTGATTGATAAGGATTACCGTATTTTGCCAACCATCTCAGGGCTTCATCTCCATAATCTTCAGTACCATAATCTTTGTAATTCAAACCGATCGTAGGAACTTGCATTTTATTTATTAAACGACTTAACACTTTATGTTCAGCACGACAGGAGACGCACCACGAAGCCCATAAATTCAAAACCCAGACTTCGCCTTTCATTTGCTGTGCCGTAACCATTTCATCGGGTTTATAAAGCTTAGGCAAAGAAAACTCAGGAGCTTCTTGACCAATAAACGGAGATGGGATTACTTTGGGATCATTTTTCAGACCAAACAGCATCAAGCTAACCAGTGCTATAAAAGCAATTAATGGGATAAAAAACTTCTTATTCACACCGTTACACCTGAAGTTGTACTCTGCTTATCTTTTGAATCAGACTGAGATGATTTCACTTGGACTGGCTCAACTATAATTTTTCTCATACGACGGTAGCGCTTATCAAAAGCTGCTAATAACCCCCCAAAGCCCATCAATGCACCTCCTAACCAAATCCATCTAACAAACGGTTTATGGTAAAGACGGAAGCTCCATGCGTTATTGCCTAAAGGCTCACCCAAAGCAACAAACAAATCACGAGTAAATCCAGCATCAATTCCAGCTTCAGTCATAGGCATCTGATCAGGACCATAATCACGTTTCTCAGGATGCATAATATTTACTAACTTGCCATTTTGAGTGACATCTATCGTCGCTCGATTGGCGATATAATTATCTACCTTTACCGACTCAACATTTTTAAATGCAAATTTATAACCAGCTAATTCATAACTTTGACCGACTTCAAGACGCACATCTTTCTCGGTGTCATAGATAGAAACCAAAGTTATACCGATAACCGTCATGGACATACCGATATGAGCAATTACCGAACCCCAAGCAGCCATTGGCAACTTGAATGGTGACCGACCGAGACTGACAACCCACATCAAAGCAGCTAATGAAACCCAACTACCTAAGAACAGGCCTAAGCTTGTTTTAAAGTTAAAATCTGAAACGGTTACTAAAGGAAGAACAAAAGCAAAAACTAAACTTACTGCTAACGGTATCCATACTTTTTTCAAAATTCGACTAGGTTCGTCTTTTTTCCAACGTAAGAAAAACCCAAATCCCATAGTGATATAGAGTAATACGCCTAAAGGCACTATGACGTTATTAAAGTACGGAGGGCCCACTGATATTTTACCTGAACCAAAGGCATCGATAATCAGCGGATAAAGCGTACCTAACAATACAGTCGCAGTCATCACGATCAAAATCACATTATTGACTAGCAAACCTGACTCACGTGAGACTAATGAAAAAGCACCTACAGACTTGAACTTGTGCGCGCGAAAAGCAAACAATATGAGTGATGAACCGATTACCACCAACAAGAAAATAAGGATAAACAGGCCACGCTCTGGGTCACTCGCAAATGAATGAACCGAAGTTAAAATTCCAGAACGCACTAAGAAAGTACCTAACAAGCTAAGTGAGAAACCTAGAATACAAAGTAGTATTGTCCATGCTTTAAAACTAGCACGTTTTTCTGTTACCGCTAATGAATGTATTAATGCTGTTCCAACAATCCATGGCATCAACGAAGCATTCTCAACAGGATCCCAAAACCACCAACCGCCCCAGCCTAATTCGTAATATGCCCACCAGCTTCCTAAAGTAATACCAAGTGTTAAAAACATCCAAGCGATGTTCGTCCAAGGTCTTGCCCAACGGACCCATGCGGCATCTAATTTACCATCAATCATCGCAGCCATAGCAAAGGAAAATGCCACTGACAAACCTACATAACCCATATAAAGCATCGGCGGATGAACAGCTAAACCAAAATCTTGAAGCAATGGATTAAGCTGACGCCCTTCAAGAGGTATCTGTAATAAACGTTCAAATGGATTAGATGTCATTATCATAAACAACATAAAACCTACGCCAATTAAACCCATAATACTTAATACTCTGGCGAGCATAACAGGCGGAATACCTTTACTAAAAAAGCCAACTGCTGCGCCCCAACCACCAAGAACTAATGCCCATAATAGAAGAGAACCTTCATGGGCACCCCAAAGTGCAGAGACTCTAAAAAGAGTCGGCATTTCTGAATTAGAATTATTTGCTACATATTTAACTGAAAAATCATTAGTAAGAAATGCATAAAGTAAGCAGGCAAATGAGAGGCTCAAAAAAAGCATTTGTGCGAAAGAAGCAGGCTTAGCTATAGACACCCAATGATGTTTACCAATCAATGAACCCACCAAAGGAAAAACACCTTGAACAACCGCAACAGATAGCGCCAGAATCAGTGCAAAATGACCTATTTCTGGAATCATTGATAAGCACCTTTTTTAACTGGGGCCGGTGCATGTTCCTTATTGAGCGTATCTGATAATTCTTTAGGCATATATTCCGCATCATGTTTTGCCAATACTTCATCAGCGTAGAATAAGCCATCATCCCCCATCTTTCCTCGGGATACTTGGCTTTTACCTTCTGAGAATAAATCAGGAAGAATTTTTGTTGTTACGACAGTTATCTCATGGTCGCGATTATCACGCACAATAAAACGTGCCTCTAATTCTGTAGCACTTCGGGTCAAACTCCCTACCTTTACCAATCCACCCAAGCGAAATACTTTCCCGTTAGGAACAGCACCTGCTAGTACTTCTTCTGGTGTATGCAAGTAAGCAAGATTACCTTTCATTGCTTTGCCGATTAACGCAGAGGCAGCGCCGACACAACACAAAGCTAGCAAAACAAAAAGCATACGTTTAGTTCTTGGTTTCATTTATTAATCTCTATTCTTTCGTGCTTCTAAACGCTTAGTGCGTTTAATTTGTTTTAATACCGAACGTCTTTTAATCATTAGACTGACTGGCTCTAAAACCATCAGCGTAAGCGCTATCCCCATAGCGCTCCATATAAAAACGCCAAAACCACCCATGCTAAAAAATTCAATCATGACTTTGCACCTTTATCAGGATCATTAACTCCAGATAATACTTCTGGTAATTTAGACACCCAAGTTGTGGAACGTTCCCGTTCTAACACGATTATTCTTGCACGCATTAAGGTCGTGGCAAAACTATACATCCAAAAACCCAAAGTAGTTACTAACATACCAATTAGAATATTGGACTCAACACGTTTTAAAGATGATTCTTGGTGCAATGATGCACACTGAGTTGGATCAGGGCAATTAACCGCATAATAAATGATGGGTACTAAGGCTAAACCAACTAAGGCTAACAAAGCAGAAGCTTTATCCGAACGACGTACATCATCTATCGCAGATTGCAAAGCAATGTAACCGATATAAACAAAAAGCAGGATCAAGAAGGTGGTGAGCTTTGGATCCCAATCCCAGTAAGTACCCCAACTGGTTTTACCCCAGATAGCCCCAGTAGCGAGTGCAATGATAGTCATCATAGTACCCGTGATTGCTGTCGCCGAAGCAAGCATATAAGAAAGGCGTGTATTAAAAACCAACCCAAGCATTGCCCAAAATACCATAACAGCATAGAGCCACATCGCCATCCACGCGGATGCTACGTGAACATATATGATGCGATAGTATTGCTTTTGGTCATTAAGAATATCGGCAGTTTTAAAGAAACCCCAATATAAGCCACCTGCAATAAGCACAATTGCTGCAATCCAAAACAATGGAATCAACTTTCCTGCTAAAGGGTAGAAGTTCATAGGTGCTGAGTATTTAAACCAGTTAATTTTCATTGTTTGTTTTTGAAACCTTAATTCTTAACTTTAATTGCTCTAAATAAATTAAAAAAGACACTCCCCTATTTTTTACCTATATTTAATAATAGTAAGCAGGAAGTTTATCCGTTCTATCAACACTTTAACTTGGCGATTATAATACGAATTACAATCCTTATTTTATTTATGAGTACTCTAACTACGATAATGATACTTTAAGAGACTGTTTTAAAGATCTCAGTTCGCTTCACTATTATTCTAACGATATTTTCAACGCAGCTGCCGTCACCCAGGGTGCAAAAACTATTGATAACAAACTAAATGCTAAGAGCAATAAAACATAGGGCTCAATACTGACTCCTACTATCATGCTAGTCGAAATCGCACCCGCACCATATACCAAAACAGGAATATATAAAGGCAACACCAAAAGCGAGACTAATACACCGCCACCTCGAAGCCCTAGAGTTAAAGCGGCCGCTATTGCACCCAACATGCTTAACACAGGCGTGCCAATTAACAATACAAACATCATTACAAAAATTGAATTCAGCGGTAGATGATAGAAAAGCCCCACCAAAGGAGATATTAACACCAGAGGTAATCCTGTTAATAACCAATGCGCTAAGATTTTCGCAAATACTGCAACTGACAGTGAACTAGGAGCTAAAACGATTTTTTCTAAAGTACCATCTTCATAATCAGCGCTAAACAATCGATCTAAAGCAAGAGTCGATGCAAGCAGTGCGGCGATCCAAACGACCCCAGGCGCTATCTTCTTCAGAACTTCTTCCTCTGTACCTACCCCCAAAGGAAATAAACTGATTACCACGACAAAGAAGAACAACACAGTAAAAATCTCGCTACGGCGGCGAATTGCCAATAACAAATCTCTCTTCAGAATGACCCAAAATGGACTAGTCATAATTATTATTTATAGTTTTTTTGATTTTTTGATCGAGATTAATCCGAACAATTTCACCATTAGTTAGAGGAACCTCTTGGTGAGTTGTGAGAATGACCATGCCATCATTTTCAACATGTTTGGCGATAACATCTTGTAATAACTTAACGGCAAAACCATCTAAGGCAACGAAGGGTTCGTCTAATATCCAGAGTTTTGCTTTGCTTAATAATAAAGCGGCTAAGGCGACTCGACGCTTTTGACCTTGAGAGAGATGAGCGGTGGGTTTGTACTCTGAGCCGAATAAACCAATATCATCCAATGCTTGTAACAACACATCGTCTGAATATTTATTGCCCGCAAGAGCTGTATTAATACGAAGATTTTCAAGTGCATTTAAATCAGCTTTGATCGCATTGTTATGACCCAAAAAAAATAATTCTTTGAGGTATTCTTCATCTTGTTTTTTTATTGGTACATCGTTCCAAACTACTGTACCTTGATCTGCTTGATAAAGGCCGCACAGAGCTCTTAATAAAGTTGTTTTACCAGTTCCGTTTTGACCTTCGATCCGCATCAACTGTTGGCTTTTTAAAGCAAACGAAAGCCCTGAGAAAAGTTCGCTATCTCCTCGTATGCATTGTAAATTAGTAACTTCTAGTGACATACCGCTAGTTTAAAGAAAATCAGTGCACTGGTACAGTTGATTGAGTTGATATCAGTTAGTACTGATAAATTAAAAATTGATCATAAAACAGAGGATGATTAAGCTTCGTTTAACAAAATAGTATCCAATCCTTCTATGTTTCTTAAAAAGACTACGTTTTGTCTGTCAGTGAGATCTTCAGCCAATATCAAAAATAGCTCCCCAACACGTGTAGATTTTTTAGCGGCTGATTTAAGTAACAAATTGGTCGTAGGACCAAAAATTTCAGACAAACGATCTTCAACAATATGTAAAACATCGTGGGTAATAGGATCATTGGCCCTAAGAGGATGAAGTTCAGTGAAATCACTAATACCAATTTGAGTCTTATCAAAAGACTCGGTAGCACCGGGATTACTTTGAGTAACATTGAGCACAGACTCTACATCAGGGACATCTTTAATTGACTTAATTAAATAAGATTCTTCGCATTCTAACTCACCCTCACAAACTAAAGTGAGTTTAACGCCAGTATTATATTCTTTAACATTACAACGTCGATATATTAAGCCCAAAGAACATAACTTACCCATTAAAATAGGTAAAATACCGGCTCTTTTAGATGCAATCAATGTGATTTCTATTTTATTTTTTATCAAAACCCCAACCTTACATTTGAACTTAGAATGATTCTAAGCAAGATAGTTTTACATGAGAAATATAAGGAGATACCAATAATACCAATCTTTTTCTCAGAGCCTTATTATTCATCATTTATACTTAACATCGCATGAATGAAGTAATCTAGAACAATAAGTAGATAGATGAAGCTAAACTAAAATCTCTGTATGATCCGCTTTTTTATTTGCCGCACACAAATGCACTGATAATCTATGGATAACTTAGAGCACGATCATAATAAACCAGAGCAAAATAATAAACGTGGCTGTTTACGAACTTTTGGCATCATTTTACTCACTAGCATCATCTCCATTGTTGGGAGTGTTTTGGCTGTTAATTACCTTCTATTCCCCAGTCAACTCGACCCCGTTGAATTAAGTAAACGCGAAGAAAGCATCCTTAATGCAAAACTCAAACAGTTTGGTTTACCTTCACTACCAAGCAAAGCGGCGTCAAACTCAACAACTATAGAGCCAGAAGCCTATACCGAAGTCGGCTCTAATAGAGAAATAAATTTTAGCGAAAAAGAATTGAACGCGATGTTGGCGCAAAATACAGATATGGCGAATAAAGTCGCTATTGATTTGGCAGACAATCTAGCCAGTGCCAAAATTATCATTCCACTCGACCCTGACTTTCCCATACTTGGTGGAAAAACATTAAAAGTGAATGCTGGCGCTGAACTTTCTTATGCTAATGGTCGACCGACAGTAATACTAAAAGGCGTTAAAGTTTGGGGTGTGCCAATTCCTAACGCTTGGTTAGGCAATCTCAAAAATGTGGATTTAGTTAAAGAATTTGGTGGCAATGAAGGTTTTTGGAAGTCATTTGCAGATGGGATTGAGAATATCTCTGTCGCCGAAGGGCAGTTAAAAATTAAACTTAAAGAATAACAGGAGAAGATTAGATGGATATGGCGATTGGTTTAGATGGTTTATTTACAATACAAAACCTATTTACATTAGGCATGTTGGTACTGCTGCAGGCAGTATTAGGATTTGATAACTTATTATATATTTCGCTTGAATCTCAACGTGTAGAAGCATCTCAACAATCAAAAATTCGCAAATGGGGTATTGGTTTAGCAGTTCTGTTACGTATAGTTTTACTATTTGCTTTGCTTAAAGTACTCAGTTTATTTACTAGTGAGTTATTTGCCTTGGATATTAAAGGAATCATTCAAGGCTCATTTAATTTGAAGAGTATTGTGGTTTTTCTAGGAGGCATCTTCTTAATTTACACTGCACTTAAAGAAATTCTTCACATGATGATGTTAGAAGAAGATATCCAACGGAAACGTAAACCGAGTTCTTTTGCTTCAGTTTTATTTTCCATTGTAATCATGAACGCAATCTTCTCTTTCGATTCTATTTTAAGTGCTATGGCACTCACACAAAACTTCATCTTGATGGCAACAGCTATATTAATCGGTGGTTTGTTGATGGTATTACTTGCCGATAAGGTCACCGAATTCTTAAAGAAAAACCGTATGTACGAAGTTGTCGGTTTATTTATTCTTTTCTTAGTCGGCGCAATGCTTCTTTCGGAAGGGGCACATGATGCTCAGTTGATACTATTTAATACTGAGATTCATGCGATGAGTAAAGGCACATTCTACTTAATCATATTCGTTATGATTATTGTTGAAATGGTGCAGTCGCGCTATCAAAAGCGTCTGATCGGATTAAAACAAGCTAAGTGATAAATTCGTATTAAATTCGAAGTCGGCTGATTAACACTAGAGGATAGTCTTGACCTAAACTAAGGCTATCTTCTTGGCTCTTAAGCCTTTTATAAAGAGCAAAATAAGACTAAAAAGACACCCCCCTACTTTTTGGTCATTTCTAATTTTTATCAAACTCATTCAAATTATTATAAAGATGAACAGAAGCTGAACTTAATGTTTAAAATTTACACATTTTTGATGTACACTAATTGAACTAAAGAGTATTAAACCCCATTAAAAAAATATTATAAGTGTGTAATAAATATCTTCTTTGGGCTTTAAAATACAAGGGAATGAGTATGAAATACGGTGCTATCACACGATTAGGCTGTCTAATCTTATTGAGCTTATTGGCATTCAATGTTAATGCTGATGGTCTATCTGAATACCTTCAAAATCCTGACGTTACGAGTATTGCTGCGAATACTTCAGCAAATACCTTAAATCCTATCAATTCTGGCTCTGAAATTTCCTCTACAGTTGAAACAAAAGACACTACTCAATTAAAGAATATTATTGAATTAGTGGTTGCAGGTATTGTTGCGGCTGCATTAATCATTGTTGTTTTAGTCATCTTTTTGGGTAGGTGGTTAGCAGGCAGAGAAAAGAAACTAATTAAAAGCTTACGCATAGAAGCAGAAGAAAATACAGATCATATTACATCTGCAGCTTCGACTATTCGTGAGCAAGAAAAAGAAACGACGCTAATAACGCACAATATGCGAAGTCAGGCAGATGAATTATCGACTCATCAAGAGCAAACTGAAAAGTTCTCGTTAGAAGTAATGAATACTTCTAAACAGGTTAAAGAACACGAAAAAGAAATAAGTGCTGTTTCTAATCATGTCAAAGAAAACATGCATAAGATCCAAAAATATTGGGATACTCAAGTCGATGAAACCGTTGATACGATTAGCTTATTTCAACACAGCCTAAGTAAAAATATCAATATTGCCAGTGAAGGCTTGGAACAGATAAGTCAACAAAAGGCAATTTCTGAAGAATTATTGCAAGAGGTTTTAAATAAGCATAATGAACAAAGTACCAGTTTAGAAAACAATACTGAAATTTCTAATAAAGTATCTTCTAATCTTAAGCAGGCTTACGAAGAATCGAATAAGCTATTAGACCTTCTAAGAAAACAACAAGAACAGGCAGAACTATCATTAACTGAATACTCAGAACGCTTAAATAATTTTGAAGAACAGGCTTATGAGCAGTTTGATACCAGCTTCCAGGTAGCCGATTTAGCTCGCCAAGAGCTTTCAGCTAATCTTGATGAGAATCGTAAACATATCGAAACAATGCGCCGCCAAGAAGAACAAAGTCACGGTATCAATAATCAAATATCTAAAAATCTTGAAACTTTAGATTATTCTAAAATAGTAAAAATCTCAGAAACGCTAGACAATACTCAAGACATGTTTGATGAAATTCATTTCAAAGTCGAATCAACTCGTGTGATGTTAGAAGAATTAAAACAAATAGAAGAAGATATTAAACTAACTGCCAGTAATGTAGAAAGTGTCGCAAAAAGTCATTCTGCTTTAGAACAACAGGAAACTGAAGTTGATGAGCAAATTGATGACTTGATTGAAGCTACAGAAGATGCACTTGAAGTATCAGATATAACTACTGAAAAAGAACGTATAGATGGCATCGTTGATGCCTTAGATAATCCGTCTGAAAAAATCAGAGAAAACACCACTGTTGCGATTACTGATTATAAAATGGCTAGCGGCGATAGCAGCACACCATTATCTTTCTTCCGAGATATACAGAAAAACTCGTCGAACAAGAATAGTTAAATTTAAAAATGAGCCTTCCTTGGCTCCCAGCAACTCTTCTCCCTTTTACAAAAATAAACATAAGTCTAAATCTGTAGACCAATTCCCTGGTCCGTCGCTGGTGTATCCAAACTTGATCTATCAAAATACATTTGTTGCACGCGGATTTTGAAATTTAACTAACTACCTTACCAAGTAGTGGGTGGGACTATATCAGCCGATGATTAAATAGATATTGTCAGCTTCGTTAACGGCTGACAATTAAAGACGTATGAACAAACGGTAAGGTTTTCTAGATTAGTAGCTATACTGAATAAGTAAATCTTAAATGAAGATGGACGTTTCTCTGACAAATTAATATTTGATTGGAGTTGCGGCTATCGTTTCTACATTTTTTTGCTCAAACAAGTTTTTTAGCAAACCATAATTGAGACGGTGAGCTGAACTCCTTGCGGTTATTTTTCCCTGAATATGACCATTAGCCAACATCAAATCTCCCACTAGATCTAATACGCGATGATAGATAATTTCATCTTCCATACGCAGGCCGTCTATATTTAAAATATTATCTTTGCTATCAATCACCAAGGCCGTTTTCATATTCGCACCAAGACAAATAGGATCTTTATTAAAACGCGTAAGTTTTGCTAATAAGCCATTCTTTAAGCGCCCAAAGGTTCTAGCTGATGACATTTCTTGTTTGAACAATTCAGGAGTGATTTCGCCTTGCCAACTTAGTCTTCCAAAATGAGATAAAGAAATGGAAATATCAAATTCTAAATTATCCGCAGGTTCGATTTTAATACTGCGCTTCTTACCTTCTGAAATTTCAGTGGTCTTAGTAACTCGATGAATAATGCGAGTTTGGCCTTGTAGAGTAATACCCGTGGCATCAATACCTTCGATAAACAGTTTTGCGCTGCCATCTAAAACAGGAATCTCGCTACCTTCAACCTCTACAATCGCGTTATCTATGCCGCAGGCGTAAAACGCCGCCATCAAATGTTCTATTGTGCGTATTTGGTGGCCACTACCAGAGACTAGACAGGTACATAAAGGTAGTATTTTGACATTCTCCCAATGCGCGGGAATTTGTATCTTATTTTTGACAGTCCTGTTGAACGGAGTCGATACATCCCACTTCTTGATGGTTTTAACAAATACAATACCGCTATTAACAGGTGCTGGAAGAATAGTTATTTTATGGCGTTTTGCAGTATGTAAACCTGGGCCTTTGAACTCTAATGGCGCGACTAATGTACCTTGTGATGGTAGTGGTTGGCCTAGGGTCTGTTGTACCGATGACGTCATAAATTAATTTTAACAGATATCTGTAGGATTTTAATCATCGCTTTGTTGATTATCGTCGACGTTGCTTTTGTTGTTTTCTATGGAGTCACGTTGCAAATCCCACATCTCTGAATAACGACCTTTTTGCTTTAATAGTCCTTGATGTGAGCCGCGTTCGACCACCTTACCTGCTTCCATTACCATAATCATATCCGCGTCTACAATTGTTGATAAACGATGTGCGATAATTAAAGTTGTGGTATCCGATGATATTTCTTTTAATGTTTTTTGGATCGCTTGCTCAGTTCCCGTATCCAATGCCGATGTAGCTTCATCAAAAATCAATATCGCTGGCTTTTTAAGGATTGTTCGAGCGATCGCAACGCGTTGTTTTTCTCCACCAGAAAGTTTTAAACCTCGTTCACCAACAATGCTATCCCAACCATCAGGTAAGCTCTCGATGAAATCATAGATATGTGCCATTTTCGCCGCTTGCTTTACTTCTTCTTCAGTCGCATCGAGATTGCCGTACTGAATATTATAAAAAATACTATCGTTAAACAAAACGGTATCTTGGGGCACGATACCAATAGATTCGCGTAAGCTATCTTGAGTTACGTTTTTAATATTTTGATCATCAATTAATATTCGGCCTGCAGTGATATCGTAAAACCGGAATAGAAGCCTCACTAATGTCGACTTACCGCCACCACTGTAACCTACAACCGCTAAGGTGTTACCAGCTGGTATATCGAAATCAACCTCATGCAAAATTTGACGCTTTTCGTTGTAGGCAAAAGACACATTCTCAAATTTCACTGCGCCTTTACTAACTTTGAGAACAGGAGCAGTTTCAGCATCTTGGATTTCAGGTTCTTGTTGTAGTAATTTGAAGACTAAATCCATATCCGCCAGAGTGTACTTAATTTGACGATATATAATTCCAAGCGCCCCGAGTGGAATAAACAGTTGCAGCATAAATGCATTCACCATCACCAAATCACCAATACTCATAGTTTTATCAACAACACCACTTGCAGCAAAAAACATAATTGCGGTTACGCCGAGTGCAATGATCGCACCCTGACCGAAGTTCAACATCGACATGGTACTTTGACTTTTAACAGCGACCTCTTCCCATTCTTCTAAAATCTCATCGTAGCGATTCTGCTCTAAAGTTTCATTGTTGAAATACTTCACAGTTTCATAATTGATCAAGCTGTCAAAAGCATGAGTATTGGCTAGAGAATCAAGACGATTCATATCATGTCGATAATGCATTCGCCATTCTGTCACTAGCAACGTAAATAACACATAGACCACGACCGTGCCAAAGGTAACAAATGCAAATACTAGAGCGTAATTAGATAATAAAATAAAGGCGACTAAAGTAAATTCGATCGCAATCGGGAAAATACTGAACACCATGAAGTTCATCAAGGTCGAAACAGAGCGAGTACCACGTTCTAGATCACGACTTATCGCACCTGTTTTACGCTCTAGATGAAAACGTAAAGAGAGGTTATGCAAATGTTGCATTACGCGCTTAGACAGCTCACGCATGGCGTGATAACGTACGCGCGCAAACACCGTATCACGTAATTCGTTAAATAAAGAACCTAATAACTTAAAAATACCGTAGCCAACCAATAGAGCAACAGGCAATACTAATAATTGATCTTGTTTGCCATCGAACTTGTCGATAATTTCTTTAAGCAATAGCGGTACAGCAACGGTAGCAATTTTTGCTAATACCAAACACGCCAAAGCAATCAAAGCACGCCCTTTGTAGGCGGTTAGATATGGAAGTAATTGACGTAAATTATGATAATCGCGACGATTACCTGTTAGCTCTTCGCCAGTATGGTCGATGTACAAATTGAGTCCACTGTTTGAGTTAAGATAGCTCTAGATTATTGAGGCTTTTTCCAAGAAAGCAATATCACTTATATAAATGCTATACCACTGTTTTGCTATTCTGTATCATCTTCGTACTATGAATGATAAATCAAATAAGAAGCCTAACAGCAAAGGGACTTCACGTCCTAACGTTGCATCAGCAAAGAAGTCTGATCACAAATCAAAAAACAGCAATACCAGCGACAAACCCCAGCCCGAGAGAATCCAAAAAATTCTTTCACGTGCAGGCTATGGTTCTCGCCGCGAGATAGAACGCTGGGTTAATGCAGGTGAGATCACCGTAAACGGTGTCATCGCTAAAAGTGGTCAAGCAATAACCGAGACAGATAAAATCGTATTACGCGGACAAGTTTTAAAGCTAGCATCTAAACTCAACGCGAAACCACAAGTACTGCTCTATCATAAAAAAATCGGCGAAATTTGCTCACGCAATGATCCTGATGGACGACCTACGGTATTTGATTCTTTGCCTAAACTCAGCAGCGGGCGTTGGATTCAAGTAGGACGTTTAGATATTAATACCGATGGCTTAATGTTATTTACTACAGATGGAGAGCTAGCTAATCGCCTGATGCATCCTTCTTATGAAATCGAACGCGAATATGCCTCACGAATTCTTGGTGATGTGACTGAAGAAATACTCACGAACCTAAAAGAAGGTGTTGAGCTGGAAGATGGTAAAGCCAAATTCAATAAAATCGAATTTGTCGGTGGTGATGGTGCTAACAAATGGTTTAACGTTACGCTTAATGAAGGCAGAAACCGTGAAGTACGACGTTTATGGGAATCTCAAGAATTAACCGTCAGCCGTTTACGTCGAGTACGTTACGGACATATTGAACTCAAACGTTCGCTGCGTGCAGGTACCTTCGAAGACTTAGATATACGTGGTATGCGTAGACTTTACGAGAAAGTAAAAATTGAGTTGGAAGAAGATAACTTCTTATCGAATAGTGAATACAAAAGCCGTGCGGATAGAAATACTAAGTTCAAATTTGGTGCAAAAGCGGCAAAGAACAAAAGCCATGGTAAGAAACGCTAAATAACTATTTAGAATAGACACCCCCCACCTTTTTGCCTATTTTCAATCTAACTGTGAAAAGTATCAAAAAGGTGGGGGGTGTCTTTTATGTGGTATTTATTCGAGTTCTACTTGAATATTAAAACAAACAATTAACGTTTCTTTTTTTTCTTAAAGCGTTCTGGATGATCTAATTTCTCTTGTTTATCGATTACCCAAACGTACATCAGACTCCCCAAGAACATCAGAAAACTCAACGCTAATAACAGATAACCATAGACTTTTTCATCTACAGATAATATGTACCACACACCCATCAAGATATAAGCAAACGAAACCATGGTAATGATGACCATGCTGTAGCGACGCGCATGTAATATTCCACGAATAAAAAACAGTAAAGGACCTGCAAAGAATAAAATTTCTACAGAACGCGGATACTCTTGTATAGGAGTCAACCAGCTATTCCAAATAACAATCAGAATAATTAAACCAAGAATTCCGAGAGCCGCCATGGCTCGCCATACCACTTTCGTCTCCATTAGCTTAGTCAGCCAGCTTCAAGGCAAGGTTTGCCAATCGCTTACCCTGCGCCATACACAATGCCTTCTCGTCATCGCTCAAGGGCAAATCGCTATTCGCGCCGGCCACATGTGACGGCCCGTATGGCGTTCCACCAGTAGTAGTGGTTAGTAATTCAGATTCAGAATATGGTAAACCACTGATTAGCATGCCGTGATGCAATAAGGGAATCATCATGCTTAGTAAAGTTGCTTCTTGACCGCCGTGCAAGCTAGAAGTTGATGTGAATACGCCAGCTGGCTTGCCTACTAATGAACCTGATAACCATTGGCCGCTGGTTTTTTCTAAAAAGAATTTTAACGGGGCAGCCATATTGCCAAAACGCGTTGGACTTCCTAATGCCAG